>NZ_CBFFRK010000026.1:0-42885 GCF_965644245.1 Erwinia sp. V71 | reverse complement strand
ACACTGAAAACGATAGATGAACGGCAATCATTGTAGTCATGAACAGAACTTTGAATGATTAAATCGCACCTTCCATAGGCTGGCAGCGCTTTACCCTGCCGGGAAACACAAATGGCGAATGCTTACTCAGGGGCTTAAGTTGTTCCAGAACGGCCATCACCTGAGGAGACAGCGGCACCTGATGTTCACGTTTCATCTTCATACGGGCTGCCGGGAGCGTCCAGAGCCGTTTCCCTATGTCAATCTCACACCACATGGTTCCGGCGGCCTCAGCGGGGCGTACAAGCGTCAGAAGCTGCCATAACAACAACAGGCGTGTCATCGGAGACAAGTTAGTCGTATAAACCCGCTGCATCAGTTCCGGCATACGTTCCGGACGAATGGTTGGCATATGCTTCTTCCTGGGCTTCACAAACGCCTCATCAATGGTTGATGCCGGGTTGGCATCCAGCAGGCCGGTATTAATGGCGAATTTCATCACTTCGTTAATCCTCTGCGTCAGGCGGTGCAAGGTTTCCAGTGCGCCACGCAGTCTTACTGGTTCCAGAGCGGCGATAAGCGTATGGGCTTTCAGATCAATTACCGGCGTCTGCCCGATAGCGGGAAATACGTCACGCTCCAGTGATTTCCAGATATCATCTGCATAATCGGCGGAGATTTTTGTTTTCTTCACGGCGAACCATCTTGTCGCCACGTTGATAAACAGACTATCCACCGCCAACCTTTCACGCTCTGCCTCTTCCTGCTCCTGTTTTTTCGGGTCAATGCCTTTTACCAGCAGGGTAAGGTGTTCGGCATGTAGCGTTCGGGCGCTGGCAAGCGACATGGCAGGGTAGTGTCCGAGGGTAATGGTGGTTCGGGCAGTCGAACCGGGACGCTTGTAACGAAAGCGCCAGATTTTTTTACCGTTGGTTTTGATGAAAAGGGTCAGCCCCTGTCCGTCGAACAGTTCGTAATCTTTATCGGCGGGTTTTGCCTTCTGGACTTCCGAGGCAGATAAAGGACGGGTAAGAACAGCCATAAAGTCACTCCTTACGTATCAGTGGAAAATGACAGTGATGGAGTGTGCAATATTCTGTTTTCTGGAGCGTTTTTCAGCCCGAAACTCAATATGGGCCTACAAGACTTCCACCATCAGAGGCATAGGCCCTTTCATAGGCCCATTTGCTCTGGCTCCCCCGGTATACGGAGGGGAGCATACAGACGAAAAAAAACCGTATCCTGATGACAGTGATACGGTTTTCTTACTTCCCCGGATACCATGAAACATCCCAGGAATGTATGTTGGTGGGTCGTGCAGGATTCGAACCTGCGACCAATTGATTAAAAGTCAACTGCTCTACCGACTGAGCTAACGACCCGCTGTGCGGAATGGGTACTGCATACTTTAAGATAATGGTGGGTCGTGCAGGATGACTTGGCCTTTGGCCTCGCCCTGCGGGCCGTTGCTTTCAGCAACGTTATCCTTCACGAACTAACATTACATACTGCTTAAACAATGGTGGGTCGTGCAGGATTCGAACCTGCGACCAATTGATTAAAAGTCAACTGCTCTACCGACTGAGCTAACGACCCATTATCTGTAAATCTCAGGAAATACTTTATCAGGCACCTTCCTGCCCGGTGCTTACTTCAAAGGAGATGAGTTAATCAAAGCCTGAAGAAGTAGTGGTGGGTCGTGCAGGATTCGAACCTGCGACCAATTGATTAAAAGTCAACTGCTCTACCGACTGAGCTAACGACCCACTTTTTGGCTGTCAGAGCGCTTTCGCTTATGCCCTGTCAACGGCGGCATATATTACTGATTTGAATTTCCAGCGCAACCACTATTTTTGAATAAGTGGTTCAACTGCTTACCTTTCAGGCGGCAAGACCAGAAATCACACGATATCTGGTCAAACCTCGGCTATTACAGCCCCGCCGCGCGCTTTTGCGCCAGCTTAGACGCCTCAGTATTTGGGTACTGTTTTAATACCTGCTGGTACACGGCTTTCGCTTTCGCGCTGTCGCCTTTGTCCTGCATGATCACCCCCACCTTATACAGCGCTTCCGCCGCTTTCGGTGATTTCGGGTAATTTTTTACCACAGTGGCGAAGTAGTAGGCCGCGTCGTCTTTTTTGCCTTTGTTGTAATTCAGCTGACCGAGCCAGTAATTTGCATTCGGCTGGTAAGTGGAATCCGGATACTTCTTCACAAAAGCCTGAAATGCGACGATCGCCTGATCGTACTGCTTTTTCTCCAGCACCAGCGCCGTCGCAGCGTTGTAGTCGCTGTTTGCATCTCCGCCCTGTACCGGCGCAGCAGAAGCACCGCTGTCGGTTGCAGAGCTATCAGACGCCGCAGCCGCACCGGCACCCGCCGCTGCATCACCAGCAGCAGAAGCGCCGCTATTGCTGCCCTGCGAGTCTATCTGCTGATACATCTGCTTCTGCCGTTCAACGGTCTGGTTCAGGTTATAGGAGTTTTCCTGAATCTGACCACGCAGAGAGTCGATATCGCGCTGGTTGTCGTTGAGTTGCTGCTGAAGTTGTTGAATGAGTTGTGCCTGAGCATTAGAAATACGCTCAAGAGTGGTGACACGGTCTTCTACCGAGCCTGAGCCAACGCTACTGATTGATGCCTGGGCATTAGCGGCCCAGGGAGCCGCTACGCCAATCAGTAACGACAGACTCAACAGGTGAGTTCTGAAGCTACTAATCATGTGATTCTCTTAGTATACCAGTACGGCACGACGGTTTTTAGCGTAAGCCGCTTCGTCATGACCCAGTACAGCTGGCTTCTCTTTACCGTAAGAAACGATAGAGATCTGGTCAGCAGAAACGCCTTTACCCTGCAGGTACATTTTCACAGAGTTAGCACGACGCTCACCCAGGGAGATGTTGTACTCTGGAGTTCCGCGCTCATCCGCGTGACCTTCAACAGTCACTTTGTAAGACGGGTTGCTACGCAGGAAAGCAGCGTGCTGATCCAGCATCTGAGCGAAGTCAGAACGGATGTCGTACTTGTCCAGGTCGAAGTAAACAATGTTGTTACGCTGCAGTTCTTGCATCTGCAGACGCGCTTGTTCTTCAGAAGACATGTTACCCTGGTTGTAAGCACCTTCGGCACCCATACCAGACTGGTCGTTGTTGTTGTCTTTTTTAGAGCTACATGCAGCCACTGCGATAACTGGCAGTGCCAGCAGTAAACCCTTCAGCACTTTGTTCAGTTGCATTTCTAATATCCTATTTATAGTTTGCTATACATATTTGCACATGCATCACAGATACGGCGACCAGGCAGGGAATTTGACCTGTCCATCGGTAGCCGGAAGACGCGCTTTGAAACGCCCATCTGTCGAAACCAACTGCAACACGGAACCCATCCCCTGAGTGGAGCTGTAGATAACCATTGTGCCGTTAGGCGCCAGACTTGGCGTCTCATCCAGGAACGTGTCCGTTAACGTTTGAACGGCTCCCGTTTCCAGATCCTGTTTGGCGATATGCTGTGCTCCACCTGCGGAACTCACCATCACCAGAGATTTGCCATCGAAGCTGACATCAGAGTTCTGGTTCTGGGAACCTTCCCAGGTCAGACGCTGCGGTGCACCACCGTTGACGTTAACTTTATAAATCTGCGGACGACCAGCCTGATCCGAGGTATACGCCAGTGACTGGCTATCCGGGAACCAGGTCGGTTCAGTGTTGTTGCTGCGACCATCGGTCACCTGACGGATCTGGCCGGAACCAATATCCATCACATAAATATTCAGGCTGCCAGTTTTTGACAGGGCAAACGCCAGCTTCGTTCCGTCAGGCGAGAAGGATGGCGCACCGTTGTGGCGTGGGAAAGACGCCACCTGTTTGATCGCACCGTTTGCCAGCGTCTGGATAACCAGCGCAGAACGGCCGCTTTCAAAGGTCACGTAAGCCACTTTGCTGCCATCTGGCGACCAGGCCGGGGACATCAGCGGCTCTGGTGAACGGTGTACAACAAACTGGTTATAGCCATCGTAGTCGGACACACGCAGTTCATACGGGTACTGACCACCATTGGTCTGCACCACGTAGGCGATACGGGTACGGAATGCGCCTTTAATACCAGTCAGTTTTTCAAACGCTTCGTCACTGGCGGTATGCGCTGCGTAACGTAACCACTGTTTGGTCACTTTAAACGAGTTCTGCGCCAGTACGGTGCCTGGGGAACCGGCAGTATCAACCAGCTGGTAAGAGATGGTGTAGCTGCCATCTGCGCCAGGCTGCACCTGACCCACAACGACCGCATCAATACCCAGTGCGCTCCAGGCCGCTGGCTGCACTTCAGCAGCAGACGTCGGCTGCTGTGGCAGACGAGAACGATCCAGCGGGTTAAATTTGCCGCTATTACGTAAGTCAGCCGCAACAATGCCACCAACATCTTCAGGGGCAGCGCCCGGACCGTCCCATTTGAACGGCACTACGCCGATTGGGCGCGCGCTGTTGACCCCCTGGGTGATTTCAATACGCACTTCTGCGTGCAGCACAGCTGCCCACAGAAATAAAAAGCTTAACGCTACACGCAATGCCTGCTTCATCTTTTCTCCCTTATCTGAACCCGTGGTCCACGATAATTAGCAGTGTACGAACCATTAACGCAATATTGCCCTGCGAACCTGGCGCTGCTGCAGCGTGGGCGCAACGCGAGGTCTCAGGCTTATAGAGTACGGCATGTTTACCATAGTTCAACATGCCGACTGTTACTGAATTACTGTGGCTTAAACGTCATTGGCGCATTTTTAAAGACTTCATAAACCGCCTGGCTTGGTGGCTTAGGAATACGCGCCTGCTTCGCTGCCGCAATTGCCGCCTGACACAGCGCCGGATCGCCGCCTTCTGCCTTAACATCAATCAGTAAGCCATCGGGTGCCAGCTTGATACGCAGATCACAGCTCTTACCACGATACAGATCAGCATCGTAGAATTTGCTCTGAATCGCACCGGTAATCTGTCCTAAATAGCCACTCACTTCTGCGCCGGAAGCGCCTGCCGTCTTGCTGTTGCCCTGCCCTGCCGGACCGGATTTGCCCGCTTTCGGCGCATTCTTACCGGAGGAGAGACCACCAAGCAGGTCATCGACATCCGCCGATTCAGCTGCTTCCGCAGCCGCCTTCGCTTTTGCCTCAGCCTTCGCTTTTGCAGCAGCATCCGCTTTTTTCTTCGCTTCTGCAGCGGCTTTTTCTTTGGCTTCCTGCGCAGCTTTCGCCTCGGCTGCGGCCTTCGCTTTCGCATCAGCCGCCGCTTTGGCTTTCGCGTCTTCTGCGGCTTTCACTTTAGCGGCTTCAGCTGCTGCGGCTTTCGCCTGCTCTTCCGCTTTCTTTTTCGCATCAGCAGCGGCTTTCTGTGCCTCTGCTTCGGCCTTTTTCTTCGCATCCGCGGCCGCTTTCGCCTGGGCATCAGCTTCAGCTTTCGCCTCTGCTTTTGCTTTCGCTGCTGCGGCTTCCGCCTGTTTCTGCTGTTCCTGCGCCTGCTTCGCCGCCTGCTCAGCCTGTTTCTGCTGTTCAGCCTGCTCCTGAGCCTGTTTTTGCGCCTCTTCCTGCGCCTGCAAACGCTCTTTCTCCAGCTCTTTCAGGCGCTGCTGTTCAGCGGCCTGTTTTTGCTGCAGTTCTTCTGCCTGCTGCTCAGCCTGTTTTTTGCGCTGCTGCTCAGCACGTTTGCTGTCGCTCTGCTGATTCTGCTGCCGATTGTACTGTTCTACCACCGCACCAGGATCGACCATGACGGCATCTATATCGCTACCGCCACCGCCTGCGCCGGCGTCGATCTTTTCGTCAAACGAGCTCCAGATCAGTAATGCAATCAGCACGACATGCAGAATCACTGAAATGATAATGGCGCGTTTTAACTTATCGTTCTGCTCGGTTGCCTTCGACACTCTGGGTTCCCAAAAAACGGTTCGAATGAATTTAGATCGGCTGCGTCATCAGTCCGACGGACTTGACGCCCGCCTGGTGCAGCAGATTCAGCGCTTTGATGATTTCGTCATACGGCACATCTTTCGCGCCGCCGATCAGGAACACCGTTTTCGGGTTCGCTTCGAGACGACGCTGCGCTTCAGCCACCACCTGTTCTGACGGCAGCTGGTTCATACGATCGTGATCAACCACCAGGCTGTACTGTCCAACGCCTGAGACTTCAACGATTACCGGCGGATTATCATCGCTGGCGACCGTTTTTGATTCTGTCGCATCCGGCAGATCCACTTCCACGCTCTGGGTGATAATCGGCGCTGTCGCCATAAAGATCAGCAACAGCACCAGCAACACGTCCAGCAGCGGAACAATATTGATCTCGGATTTCAGATCGCGGCGACCGCGACCACGCGTTCTGGCCATGCGTTACCTCCGCTTACTTGCTGTTCTCGCTGGAGAACGCCTGACGATGCAGGATAGCCGTGAACTCTTCCATAAAGTTGTCGTAGTTCTGTTCCAGCTTGTTCACACGCTGGTTCAGGCGGTTATACGCCATCACCGCCGGAATCGCGGCGAACAGACCAATGGCCGTCGCAATCAGTGCTTCAGCAATACCTGGCGCCACCATCTGCAACGTCGCCTGCTTCACTGCGCCCAGCGCGATGAAGGCATGCATAATCCCCCACACCGTACCAAACAGACCAATATACGGGCTGATGGAACCGACGGTGCCAAGGAAAGGAATATGGGTTTCCAGCGTTTCCAGCTCACGGTTCATCGAAATACGCATCGCACGGCTGGCCCCTTCCACCACCGCTTCCGGTGCATGGCTGTTAGCGCGGTGCAGACGGGCGAATTCTTTAAACCCGGCATAGAAAATCTGCTCAGAACCGCCGAGTTCATCACGGCGCGCCTGGCTCTCCTGGTAAAGGCGTGACAGTTCAATGCCCGACCAGAATTTGTCTTCGAAAGCTTCGGCATTACGCCCCGCAGCGTTCAGAATACGGGTACGCTGGATAATGATTGCCCACGAGGCAATAGAAAATCCGATCAAAATCAACATGATAAGTTTGACCAGAAGGCTCGCCTTCAGGAACAAATCAAGAATGTTCATGTCAGTCACTGCTTGAACTCCGCGACAATAGACTTGGGAAGCGCTATCGGCTTCATTAGGTGTGGGTTGATGCAGGCGATCAGGACTTCCGCTTCATTAAGCACCCGGCCTTCCGCATTAACGATACGTTGTGCGAATGTCATCGTCGTCCTGCGCATAGCTACCACCTCGCTTTGCACTTCAAGCAAATCATCAAGGCGTGCTGCGGCAAGGTAGTCGACAGTAATACGACGCACAACAAAAGCAATCTGCTGTTCCAGCAGCGCCTGTTGGTTGAAATGGTGCTGGCGCAGCATCTCAGTCCGTGCTCGTTCATAGAAAGCCACATAGCTGGCATGGTAAACCACGCCACCGGCATCCGTGTCTTCGTAATAGACGCGTACCGGCCATCGAAACAGCGTTGTACTCACTCTACATCCCGGTAATGCTTTTAAACGTTGCTACTATACGCAAGAGAAAACGTGTTTGGAATGGGTTGCCAGGGGGGAACGAAAATAATTATCACAAGGTAACACTTACCTGGATTTATGGCATAAATCTTAGACAAATCCAGACAAAACCAGACATAAATGGACGTTAAAAGCGGTCAGCAGAACGCTGACCGCCAGGGGAAGCATTAACTGAAGAAGAAGCCGAGCCCGATCAGCAGAATGACCAGAGCCGGTAATGGCGTGAAAACGGCGCGCCAGCGGAGACGACGCGGACGAAAACCGACGCCATGAATCACGCCCGTGCACACCGCCCACATCAGGGCAAAACCCTGCCAGATGGTCAGAGGGCCGGTTTTGGCGGCAAAGCGCGACGGGTCCCAGAACATACAACCCGCCATCAGCAGCGCCAGCACCAGAGAAAGAGCCCGAAGCGGGCTCTTATCCATTACGGCATACAGTCGCGTAATCAGCGCTGCCATTACTGCTGCTCTTTCTTCGCGTTTTCTTCTACATGCTCAAGCGCCAGCGCCGTCATGATGCCAAACGAACAGGCCAGCAGCGTGCCGAGAATCCAGGCAAAATACCACATGGTTGGCTCCTTAATCAGTAGAGAGAAGTGGAGTTGTTTTCAATCTGCTCTTTCGTGATACGACCGAACATTTTGTAGTAACACCAGGTGGTGTACGCCAGAATAATCGGCACAAACACGATAGCAACAAAGGTCATCAGCTTCAGTGTCAGCAGGCTGGAGGTCGCGTCCCACATGGTCAGGCTGGCGTTTGGCACAGTGCTTGACGGCATGATGAACGGGAACATCGCCACACCGGCAGTCAGAATGATGCAGGCCAGTGTCAGTGACGAGAACAGGAATGCCCATGCCCCCTTCTCCATACGGGAGAACAGCACGGTCAGCAGCGGCAGCACCACACCCAGCGCCGGGATTAACCACAGTACCGGCGCATTATTGAAGTTCACCAGCCAGGCACCAGCCTGACGTGCCACTTCTTTGGTCAGCGGGTTAGACGCCGCAGCGTGGTCCAGCGTCGAGGTGACTACGTAACCGTCAATGCCATACACCACCCAGACGCCTGCCAGGGCAAAGGTCACCAGAGTCACCAGCGCGGTGATCTGCGCGGTAGTACGGGCACGCAGGTGCAGTTCACCGGTGGTACGCATCTGCAGGTAGGTTGCACCCTGCGTCAGGATCATCGCCACACTGACCACACCGGCCAGCAGACCAAACGGATTCAGCAGCTGGAAGAAGTTACCGGTGTAGAACAGACGCAGATATTCGTCAGCATGGAACGGCACGCCCTGCAGCAGGTTGCCGAACGCCACACCAATCACCAGCGGCGGCACAAAGCTACCGATGAAAATGCCCCAGTCCCACATGCCACGCCAGCGCAGATCTTCGATCTTCGAACGGTAGTCAAAACCAACCGGGCGGAAGAACAGAGATGACAGCACAAGGATCATCGCCACATAGAAGCCGGAGAAGGCAGCGGCATACACCATTGGCCATGCGGCAAACAGCGCACCACCGGCGGTGATCAGCCACACCTGGTTACCGTCCCAGTGTGGTGCAATCGAGTTAATCATCACACGGCGTTCGGTATCGTTACGGCCCAGTACGCGAGACAGCATACCGACACCCATATCGAAGCCATCCGTGACGGCGAAGCCAATCAACAGAATGCCAATCAGCAGCCACCAGATAAAACGCAATACTTCGTAATCTAACATTTATCGACTCCTGGTTTAGCGCAGCGGCTGTGATGACAGCGTGGACTGTTCGAAGTGATAGCGACCGGTTTTCAGGCTGCTTGGACCAAGGCGGGCGAATTTGAACATCAGATACATTTCCGCCACCAGGAACAGCGTATACAGGCCACAAATCAGTCCCATGGAGAACAGGATATCGCCCGCAGTCAGCGACGAGTTCGCCACGGCGGTCGGCAGTACTTCACCAATTGCCCACGGCTGACGGCCGTATTCAGCCACAAACCAGCCAGACTCGATGGCAATCCACGGTAATGGAATACCGTACAGTGCCACTTTCAGCAGCAGCGGGCTCTTGCCGATGCGGTTACGAATCACGCTCCAGAAGCTCAGACCGATAATCAGCAGCATCAGCACGCCACAACCCACCATGATACGGAAGGCGAAATACAGCGGTGCAACGCGTGGGATCGAATCTTTAGTAGCCTGCTGGATCTGCGCTTCGGTTGCGTCAGCCACATTCGCGGTATAGCGTTTCAGCAGTAAACCGTAGCCCAGGTCTTGTTTGTGTTCGTTAAAGGCGCTACGGACAGCCGGGTCAGTGTTGCCCGCACGCAGCTCTTCCAGCAGCTGGTAAGCTTTCATACCGTTACGGATACGGACTTCATGCTGTACCATCAGATCTTTCAGGCCGAGCACAGGCTTATCCACCGAGCGGGTGGCGATCAGGCCCAGCAGGTAAGGGATCTGGATAGCGTATTCGTTTTCCTGGGTATCCTGGTTCGGCAGACCAAACAGGGTAAAGGACGCTGGTGCAGGCTGGGTTTCCCACTCTGCTTCAATCGCCGCCAGTTTGGTTTTCTGCACGTCACCCATTTCGTAACCGGATTCATCACCCAGTACGATCACGGACAGAATCGCGGCCATACCGAAGCTGGCAGCAATCGCGAAGGAGCGTTTAGCGAACGCCACATCACGGCCACGCAGCAGATAGTAGGAGCTGATGCCGAGAATAAACATCGCACCACAGGTATAACCCGCTGCAACGGTGTGTACGAATTTCACCTGTGCGACCGGGTTCAGTACCAGCTCGGCGAAGCTGACCATCTCCATACGCATGGTTTCGAAATTGAAATCAGAGGCAACCGGGTTCTGCATCCAGCCGTTCGCCACCAGAATCCACAGTGCAGAGAGGTTAGAACCCAGCGCCACCAGCCAGGTCACTGCCATATGCTGTACTTTGCCGAGACGATCCCAGCCAAAGAAGAACAGGCCAACGAAGGTTGATTCGAGGAAGAACGCCATCAATCCTTCGATAGCCAGTGGGGCACCGAAGATATCCCCCACATAGTGCGAAAAGTATGACCAGTTGGTTCCGAACTGGAACTCCATGGTCAGGCCAGTGGCCACGCCCAGTGCGAAGTTAATTGCAAATAACTTGCCCCAGAACTTGGTCATATCTTTATAGATTTGTTTGCCAGACAGGACATACACAGTTTCCATAATCGCCAGCAGGAACGCCATACCGAGCGTCAGCGGAACGAACAGGAAATGGTACATCGCAGTCAGGGCAAACTGTAAGCGCGACAGTTCGACGATATCAAACATCTTGACCCCTTGCTCCTCGCGAAAGATTCCACCTGATAGTCATAACCCTCACCCGCCACAATAAAATAGCGATTCAGGGTAAATGCCTGTCAGAAACGGATGATATTTTTTCCAGTAATAGTGCGACGCGCAGCCGAAGAAGTGGCAGCACGATACGCAGCTGATAAATAAACTCAAATTAACCACCAAAAACACAGGGGTATCATACGCCGCTTCGTGCCAACAACAAATAGTTATTAACGTGACGTTTATCCTGTTTTAGTAGTTAGATCGCATTCGGCTAAAATACATGAATCTCGCGAATTTGATACAGCGCAATTTATACGAAAAGTGATGCATTTATCCAGCGCTAAACCTTGATAAAACGCGGCTTTTTTTTGATCTATGTTAATGTTGCGGCACCGAAAGTCGTGCCAGGTAAAATGGATGTTAAATAAAATGTAGCACGAGGTGAAAAACAGGAGGAAATAATAAAAACAGCTGACACTTTTTCGTAACCTGAATGTAGCAATAAACCAAAGTTATTTTCTCAGACTTCCTTTATATTCCTGAGCGCTATTATCGGCATTATTATTCCTTTTTTTAGCGTTATTTTTAATTATTTTACAAAGATTTCACCTTGCTTATTACAGGATTTAACCTTTTAGTTAGTAAGGATAGCGTAGCTGAGCCGTTTTGCAGGAAAAAGTCGTGCTGATTACCGATTTTTGATAACAAAAAGGCATAAAAAAACCGCCCGCAGGCAGTTTGATTTTGCTGGCAGACTGAATGCCTGCCAGCGGCTTGCTTTGCGCTTACGCAGGCAGTACAGCTTTCACTGCATCACCGATATCCGCAAGGCTGCGTACGGTTTTCACGCCCGCCGCTTCCAGCGCAGCAAACTTCTCGTCTGCCGTGCCTTTACCACCGGCAATGATGGCACCAGCATGGCCCATACGCTTGCCTTTTGGCGCAGTGACGCCCGCGATGTAGCCAACAACCGGTTTGGTCACGTGTTCTTTGATAAACGCAGCCGCTTCTTCTTCTGCGCTACCACCGATCTCACCGATCATCACAATCGCTTCAGTCTGCGGATCGTCCTGGAACAGCTTCAGGATATCGATAAAGTTAGAGCCCGGGATCGGGTCACCGCCGATACCCACGCAGGTAGACTGGCCGTAACCGATATCCGTGGTCTGTTTCACCGCTTCATAAGTCAGCGTACCGGAACGGGAAACGATACCCACGCGGCCTGGTTTGTGAATGTGGCCAGGCATGATGCCGATCTTACATGCGCCAGGGGTGATCACACCCGGGCAGTTTGGACCGATCATGCGCACACCGGCTTCATCCAGCTTCACTTTCACCGTCAGCATGTCGAGGGTAGGAATTCCTTCGGTGATGGTGATGATCAGTTTGATGCCTGCATCGATCGCTTCCAGGATACCGTCTTTACAGAATGGCGCCGGAACGTAGATAACAGATGCCGTCGCGCCAGTGGCTTCAACCGCTTCACGCACGGTGTTAAACACGGGCAGACCCAGATGCTCAGTACCGCCTTTACCTGGCGTCACACCGCCAACCAGCTGCGTACCGTAAGCCAGCGCCTGTTCAGAGTGGAAGGTACCCTGACCGCCAGTGAAACCCTGGCAGATAACTTTGGTGTTTTTGTCGATCAAAATGGACATTATTTACCCTCCGCTGCGGCAGCAACAACGCGCTGCGCTGCGTCACTGAGGCTGTTTGCTGCAATAATATTCAGACCGCTGTCCGCCAGTTTCTGTGCGCCCAGCTCGGCATTGTTACCTTCGAGACGCACCACCACTGGTACGTTCACACCCACTTCCGCCACCGCGCCGATGATGCCATCAGCAATCAGGTCGCAGCGTACGATGCCGCCGAAGATATTCACGAATACCGCTTTTACCGCATCATCGGACAGGATGATTTTAAAGGCTTCGGTCACACGTTCTTTGGTTGCGCCACCGCCCACATCGAGGAAGTTAGCAGGCTGGCCGCCGTTCAGTTTGACGATATCCATGGTGCCCATCGCCAGACCCGCGCCATTCACCATGCAACCGATGTTGCCTTCCAGCGCCACGTAGTTCAGTTCCCACTGTGCAGCGTGTGCTTCACGGGCATCTTCCTGGCTTGGATCGCGCATTTCACGCAGTTCAGGCTGACGGAACATCGCATTGCCGTCGGCGCCCAGTTTGCCGTCGAGGCACACCAGATCGCCCTGTTTGGTGATGACCAGCGGGTTGATTTCGACCAGTGCCAGATCGCGCTCCAGGAACAGCGTAGCCAGCCCCATAAAGATCTTGGTGAACTGATTGACCTGCTTACCGGTCAGACCCAGTTTGAACGCCAGCTCACGGCCCTTGTACGGCTGTGGACCGGTTAACGGATCAAGCGCCATTTTGTGGATCAGTTCTGGCGTCTCTTCCGCCACTTTTTCGATCTCAACGCCGCCTTCGGTGGAAGCCATAAACACCACACGACGGGTGCTGCGATCCACCACTGCGCCCAGATACAGTTCCTGATCGATATCGGTCGCTGCTTCAACCAGAATCTGGTTAACAGGCTGGCCAGCCGCATCAGTCTGATAGGTCACCAGGTTTTTACCCAGCCAGTTCTCAGCGAAAGCACGAATGTCTTCCTTGCTGTTGACCACTTTCACACCGCCCGCTTTACCACGGCCACCGGCATGAACCTGACATTTTACTACCCACGGACCTGCGCCAATTTTAGAGGCTGCTTCTTCCGCTTCACGTGGCGTAGTGCAGGCATAACCGGTTGGCGCCGGCAGGCCATAGCGTGCAAACAGCTGCTTCGCCTGGTACTCGTGTAAGTTCATGATGTTCTATCCATTCAGTTCTTAGAAGAGTTGGACGCGGCCAGCGCCGCGCCCGACGAGGTTATACATCCAGCAGCAGGCGCGCCGGATCTTCCAACATCTCTTTGACCGCCACCAGGTAGCCAACGGATTCACGGCCGTCGATCAGACGGTGATCGTAGGAGAGCGCCAGATACATCATTGGCTGGATCACCACCTGGCCATTTACCGCCATTGGACGATCTTTAATGGCATGCATGCCGAGGATCGCACTCTGTGGTGGGTTGATAATTGGCGTGGACATCAGCGAGCCGAACACACCACCGTTGGTGATGGTGAAGTTACCGCCGGTCAGTTCTTCAACCGTCAGTTTGCCATCACGGCCTTTCACCGCCAGCTCTTTAATTTTCTTCTCGATATCCGCCATGCTCAGCGCATCAACATCACGCAGCACTGGCGTCACCAGACCACGTGGTGTGGATACCGCGATGCTGACATCGAAGTAGTTGTGGTACACCACATCTTCGCCGTCGATAGACGCGTTCACTTCCGGATAACGTTTCAGCGCTTCGACCACAGCTTTAATGTAGAAGGACATAAAGCCCAGACGCACACCGTGACGTTTCTCGAAGGCATCGCCGTACTGCTTACGCAGGTCCATGATCGGCTGCATGTTGACTTCGTTAAACGTGGTCAGCATTGCGGTGCTGTTTTTCGCTTCCAGCAGACGCTCTGCCACACGCTTACGCAGACGGGTCATCGGTACGCGTTTTTCGCTGCGGCCAGCCAGAGCCGGAGCAGGTGCCGCGGCTTCCGCTTTCGCTTCAGGTTTGGCGGCTTTGTTATTCGCCAGATGTTTCTCAACATCTTCACGCGTGATACGGCCACCGACGCCGCTGCCTTTGATGGCTGCCGCATCGAGATCGTGCTCAGCAATCAGGCGACGGATCGCCGGGCTGAGTGCGTCGTTGCTCTCTTCGTCAAGCGCAGCGGTATGACGCTGTGCCGGGGTGGATTCTTTGCTGTCGGCTTTCGCTGAAGTCTCTTTGCCGCCGCTGTTGCCCTCTTTCAGGCGACCCAGTGGCTGGCGGGAGGTTACCGTACTGCCCTCGTCTTCCAGAATGGCTTCCAGTACGCCATCTGCCGCTGCCGGTACTTCCAGTACCACTTTATCGGTTTCAATTTCCACCAGCACTTCGTCGCGCTGGACGCTGTCGCCCGGTTTTTTGTGCCAGGTTGCCACAGTGGCATCGGCGACAGATTCAGGCAGATCGGGAACGAGAATATCTACGCTACTCATTATTTATCCTTTATTTAATCAACGTTCAGCGCGTCATTAACCAGGTCTTGCTGCTGCTTCTGGTGGACAGACATATAGCCAACTGCCGGTGAAGCGGATGCTGGACGACCGGCGTAACGTAAAGAGGCGCCAAATGGCACGACTTCGCGGAAGTGGTGCTGACTGCAGTACCACGCTCCCTGGTTCAGTGGCTCTTCCTGACACCAGACGAAATCATGCACATGAGCATAAGGTTGCAGCGCTTCCTGAACCGCTTTGTGCGGGAACGGATACAGCTGCTCAATACGCACGATGGCAACATCGGTTTGCTCGTTTTTACGGCGCTGTTCCAGCAGGTCATAATAAACTTTACCAGAGCACAGTACGACGCGCTTAATCCCTTGTGGATCAAGTGCATCAATATCGCCAATGGCCGGTTTAAAGCCACCGTTCGCCAGTTCTTCGAGGCTGGAGATCGCCAGCGGATGACGTAACAGCGATTTCGGTGACATCACCACCAGCGGACGGCGCATACCGCGCAACGCCTGACGACGCAGCATATGGTAGACCTGCGCTGGCGTGGACGGCACGCACACCTGCATGTTCTGCTCAGCGCAGAGCTGCAGATAACGTTCCAGACGCGCGGAAGAGTGCTCCGGCCCCTGCCCTTCATAACCGTGCGGCAGCAGCATCACCAGACCACACATGCGGCCCCATTTCTGTTCGCCGGAACTGATGAACTGGTCGATAACCACCTGCGCACCGTTGGCGAAGTCGCCGAACTGTGCTTCCCAGATAGTCAGGGTGCGCGGTTCTGCTGTGGCGTAACCATATTCAAACGCCAGTACCGCCTCTTCTGACAGCACGGAATCCCAGACGCGGAACTGACCCTGGCCGTTATGGATATGCTGCAGTGGGGTATAGGTGGAACCATTCGCCTGATTATGGATAACCGCATGACGATGGAAGAAGGTGCCGCGTCCCATATCTTCACCGGACAGACGGCACGGAATGCCTTCATCCAGCAGAGTCGCGTACGCGAGGTTTTCCGCCGCGCCCCAGTCGAATGCTTTATTGCCTGCCGCCATTTCAGCACGGTCGCCATAAATCTTCGCCACGCGCGACTGCATTTCCACACCATCCGGCACATGGCTGATGCGCTTCGCCAGATCCTGCAGACGTTTCAGATCGAGGGTTTCCGGATAGGCTTCATCCCACTCATGGTTCAGGTATGGTGACCAGGTGAAGGAGTGCAGGCTCATCGGACGCCATTCTGACACCACGCATTCGCCCGCATCGAGCGCATCGCGGTACAGGTTGACCATTTCCGTGGCATCTTCCAGGCTGGCAATTTTTTCCGCTTCCAGTCTGTCAGCATATAACTTACGTGGCGTCGGGTGTTTCTTGATCTTCTGGTACATCAACGGCTGGGTGGCACTTGGCTCATCCGCTTCGTTGTGACCATGGCGGCGATAGCACACCAGATCGATAAACACGTCACGTTTAAAGGTGTTACGGAAATCCAACGCCAGACGGGTAACAAACGCCACCGCTTCAGGATCGTCAGCATTCACATGGAAAATCGGCGCCTGCACCATCTTACCGATATCAGTACAGTATTCAGTGGAGCGCGCATCTTTCGGGTTAGAGGTGGTGAAGCCAACCTGGTTGTTAATGATGATACGAACCGTACCACCCACCTGGTAGCCACGCGCCTGCGACATGTTCAGGGTTTCCTGCACCACGCCCTGGCCGGTCACTGCCGCATCGCCGTGAATGGTGATTGGCAGCACTTTATTGCTCGCCGGTTCATCCAGACGATCGAGACGCGCACGCACCGATCCCATCACTACCGGGCTGACGATCTCAAGGTGCGACGGGTTAAACGCCAGCGCCAGGTGAACGATGCCGCCTTCGGTTTCCACATCGGAGGAGAAGCCCATATGGTACTTCACGTCACCGGTGCCGAGATGTTCTTTGTGCTTACCGGAGAATTCGTCGAACAGATCCTGCGGCTGTTTGCCGAGCACGTTGATCAGCACGTTGAGACGGCCACGGTGCGCCATCCCCAGCACCACTTCGCGCGTGCCGTTTTTACCGGCATGACGAATCATTTCGTTCAGCATCGGTACCAGCGCATCGCCGCCTTCCAGTGAGAAGCGTTTCGCGCCCGGGAATTTCGCGCCCAGATAACGTTCGAGGCCTTCTGCCGCGGTCAGCTGCTTCAGGAAACCTTTCTTCTCGTCGGCACTGAACGTCGCCTGTCCTGCCACGGATTCGATGCGCTGCTGAATCCAGCGTTTCTCTTCCGTGTTGGTGATATGCATGTACTCCGCACCGATGGAGCCGCAGTAAGTCTGCTTCAGCGCGTTATACAGGTCGGCGAGCTTCATGGTCTCTTTGCCGATGGCAAACGAACCGACGTTAAAGGTTTCCTGGAAATCCGCCTCGGTCAGATCGTGGAACGACGGTTCCAGATCCGGCACCGCGTCCTGTTTCCACAGGCCAAGCGGGTCAAGGCTGGCATGCTGATGGCCGCGGAAACGAAACGCGTTAATCAGCTGCAGTACTTTAACCTGCTTGCTATTGGTATCCGGGTCGCTAACAGAGGAGGTGTAACGCGAAGCGTCTTTCGCCAGGCGGCGGAAATACTCGCGCGTTGCGGAGTGGAATTGCTCAGGTCTAACCCCAGTGCCGGGAAGCTGCTGGAACATCGAACGCCAGGCAGCATCAACAGAGTCAGGATCGGTTAAAAAATCCTCATAGAGCTGCTCTATGTAAGATTGGTTGGCGCCGGCCAGCCAGGAGGAGTCCAGCCAGGGCTTCATCGCGCTGTTCTGCATTGTGATCCCTTAAGCATTGTATGCTTTTTTCGGTTTCATTGTTGCCGGGTTAACGGCTTGCCGTAGTACAGTTCAACGATACGAGCATTGTGCGATTGACGCCCGGCCCGTAAGGGAACCTTTAAAAGCGATCGTCGCGACAATCGTTTTTAAAGATTTCCTGATACGCCGGGAACCGCAGTTCCCGGCATGATCGCTGTTACGCACTGCGTTGCAGCAGCATCGACTTAATATGACCAATCGCCCGTGTCGGGTTCAGTCCTTTCGGGCAGACGCTGACACAGTTCATAATGCTGTGACAGCGGAAAACGCTGAAAGCATCGTTCAGATCATCCAGACGCGCATTGGTTTCCGTATCGCGGCTGTCGATCAGGAAACGGTACGCCGCCAGTAAACCAGCCGGACCGATAAACTTGTCCGGGTTCCACCAGAATGATGGGCAGGAAGTAGAGCAGCACGCACAAAGTATACATTCGTACAGGCCATCCAGCTTCTCACGTTGTTCCGGCTGCTGCAGATGTTCACGCGCAGGCGGATTATCTCCATTATTCAACAGGTAAGGTTTAATCTTCTCATACTGAGCGTAGAACTGGCTCATGTCTACTACCAGATCGCGAATTACCGGCAATCCAGGCAGTGGACGGATGACAATTTTCTTCGTGCCATTGCCCAATGCAGAAATCGGCGTAATACAGGCCAGACCATTTTTACCGTTCATATTGAGGCCATCAGAACCACACACCCCTTCACGGCAGGAGCGGCGGAACGCCAGCGTCGGGTCTTTCTCTTTCAGACGGATTAACGCATCCAGCAACATCATATCGCGTCCGTCTTCGCTTTCCAGCGTGTACTCCTGCATACGCGGAGCATCGTCAACATCCGGGTTGTAACGATAAATAGAAAATTCGAGTCTCATCGTTTTATCTCCGCAAACTAGTATGTACGCGCTTTCGGCGGGAAGGCCGCACGCAGTTTCGGCAGCATGTTCACCTCACGGCGCGTCATGCTTTCGTTTTGCGGCAGATAAAGGGTGTGACACAGCCATTTTTCATCGTCACGATCCGGGAAGTCGAAGCGGCTGTGTGCGCCACGGCTTTCGGTACGGAAGTTAGCGGATACCGCAGTGGCGTAGGCTGTCTCCATCAGATTATCCAGTTCCAGACACTCAATACGCTGGGTATTGAAATCGCTGGAACGGTCATCCAGGCGCGCATTCTTCAGACGTTCACGCAGCACTTTCAGCTCTTCCAGACCTTTCGCCATTGCATCACCTTCACGGAATACCGAGAAGTTGTTCTGCATACAGGCCTGCAACGCTTTACGCAGATCCGCCGGATCTTCACCCGTGGTGTTATTGTTCCAGCGGTTGAGGCGCGCCAGTGAGGCGTCGATGTTAGCTTCAGTCGCATCGCGCAGTTCGCCCTGCTCCTGAATAGATTCCTGCAGATGCAGACCGGCCGCACGGCCAAACACCACCAGGTCAAGCAGCGAGTTACCGCCGAGGCGGTTGGCGCCATGTACGGATACGCAGGCGATTTCACCTACGGCGAACAGCCCCGGCACCACCACATCTTCGCCCTGCTCGTTCACCGTCAGCGCCTGACCGGAAACGCGGGTCGGAATGCCACCCATCATATAGTGACAGGTTGGGATCACCGGAATCGGTTCTTTCACCGGGTCAACGTGGGCAAAGGTGCGCGACAGTTCGAGGATGCCCGGCAGACGAGACTCCAGCACCTCTTTACCGAGATGGTCGAGTTTCAGTTTCGCGTGTGGTCCCCATGGACCCTCACAGCCACGACCTTCACGGATTTCGATCATGATGGAACGCGCCACCACGTCACGACCGGCAAGGTCTTTAGCATTTGGCGCATAACGCTCCATAAAGCGCTCGCCATGTTTATTCAGCAGGTAACCACCTTCACCACGGCAGCCTTCGGTCACCAGCACGCCGGCACCGGCAATACCTGTCGGGTGGAACTGCCACATTTCCATATCCTGCACCGGCACGCCTGCACGCAGCGCCATACCGACACCGTCGCCGGTATTGATGTGCGCGTTGGTGGTGGACTGGTAGATACGTCCGGCACCGCCGGTCGCCAGCACGGTTGCGCGTGCCTTAAAGTAGACCACTTCACCGGTTTCGATGCACAGCGCAGTCGTACCGACAATCGCACCATCATCGTTTTTCACCAGATCCAGCGCATACCATTCTGAGAAGATGGTGGTTTTGTTTTTCAGGTTCTGCTGATACAGCGTGTGTAACAGTGCGTGACCGGTACGGTCCGCTGCTGCGGCAGTACGCGCCGCCTGCTCACCGCCGAAGTTCTTCGACTGACCGCCGAACGGACGCTGATAAATGCGGCCATCATCAAGGCGGGAAAACGGCAGGCCCATATGCTCCAGCTCCAGAATCGCTTCCGGGCCGGTGTTACACATATATTCAATCGCGTCCTGGTCGCCGATATAATCGGAACCTTTCACGGTGTCATACATATGCCATTCCCAGTTATCTTCGTGGCTGTTGCCTAATGCCACGGTGATGCCGCCCTGAGCGGACACAGTATGGGAACGGGTAGGAAAGACTTTCGATAACAGGGCACAGGTCTGGCCCGACTGGGAGATCTGTAACGCTGCGCGCATACCTGCGCCGCCTGCGCCGATCACAACGGCGTCAAATTCTCTGACTGGCAATTTCATTACACACCCCACACCACAACAGTTCCATAAATCGCGTAAACCAACAGCGCCACGACAATCACCAGCTGCAGCACCAGGCGCAGCCCGAGCGGCTTAACGTAGTCTGTCAGCACCTGCCACATACCAATCCAGCCATGTACCAGGATGGAAAACAGCGTCAGCAGCGTGAACACTTTAGTAAAGGAAGAGGCGAAGAATCCGCGCCAGATGTCATAGGTCAGCGTATCCGATACCACCAGGAAACCGAGGATGTAGAGCACGTAGAGGGCGATAACGATCGCCGCCGCGCGTAGCAGCAGCCAGTCGTGTACACCATTGCGCCCCAGTGCAGAAGCATTGCTTACCATACGAGGACTCCAGCCAGAATTGAGAGCACGACAGTGATACCAAAGGTGATCTGCGCAGAACGGGTACCCACCTGCAGGGTTTCCGCGAGATAACCAAAATCAGCCAGCATATGACGAATTCCGCCTGCGATATGATACGCCAGCGCAGTCAGAATGCCCCACATGATGAATTTAACGAAAAAGCTGTCCATGATAGCGGATGCCTGCTGGAAGCCTTCGGGTGATGAGAGAGAGAGACCAAGTAGCCAGAGCAGAATACCGACCGCCACGAAGGTGATCACGCCGGAGACGCGGTGGAGAATGGACGCTATCGCAGTAACGGGAAACCTGATCGTTGTCAGATCCAGGTTGACTGGTCTTTGTTTTTTCACGTATTTGCCCACACAGCTTTTTTTATTTTACTTCCTCCGGACCTGGTTGGCCGGGTCTCACCACCTAAATGGTCAGACTCATGCGCCGTCACCAAAACAGCAACATCCAGTGTTAATTGACGCGGCAATACGCTGGGTGGCTCCTGGTGCCAGGGGAAATCCGGAGACCTGGCCGAAGTATAGGAGGATCACATTCCTATTACAATTCCCCTACATTCTGTTTGGGAACATTTAAGTTGAACAGTGATCAGCCTCACGGTTTTCACAATTTATACAAATTTAATTATCTGATTTGACAAAAGTTCAACATTCTTGTTACAAACGAGCGACAGAAAAGCCTATGATGCACAAAAGTTATGGGGATACACTTTCCCCTAAGCGTAAGTTATGTAACATTGATTGTGTGAGCCACCCGTAGCATCAGGTAATGGTTGCAAGAAAAATAATGTCCAAAACGGATCTTTAACAACCATGGTATACCCTCGATAATTTGAGTGGCAGGGCACCAAATGCTCCTGCTTTTTTAACTATGATGGGTATAAAACAACATGTCGTGCCTGCCGGAGCCTCACTGTAGCGCCTCGTCGCTCTGTACCCTGCAAGCGGTTGTCTGCGCAGACTGGTTTTGCGCAATCAATCTGAGGTTGCTGGCCACACTAAAGGTGTCAAAGATCCTACAAATAAGGCGCTAAGGAGACAGTAAATGGCTGAGAAAAAAGCGACGCTAACCCTCGAAGGCGTAGATCCTATTGAGCTGAATGTGCTTAAAGGTACGCTGGGTGAAGACGAAATCGACATCCGAACCCTCAGTTCGAAAGGTCTGTTCACGTTTGACCCGGGTTTTACCTCTACGGCGTCCTGTGAATCCAAAATTACCTTTATTGACGGTGAAGAAGGCATCCTTCTGCACCGCGGTTTTCCGATTGACGAGTTAGCGTTACACTCTAACTATCTGGAAGTGTGCTATATCCTGCTGAACGGCGAAGCGCCGACCCAGAAACAGTTCGATGAATTCCGCACTACCGTTACCCGCCATACCATGATTCATGAGCAGATTACCCGTCTGTTCCACGGTTTCCGTCGCGACTCGCACCCTATGGCAGTCATGTGCGGCGTCACCGGCGCCCTGGCCGCATTTTATCACGACTCACTGGACGTAAACCTTGAGCGCCATCGTGAAATTGCTGCCTTCCGCCTGCTGTCGAAAATGCCGACAGTCGCCGCGATGTGTTACAAATATTCGATCGGTCAGCCTTTCGTGTATCCACGTAACGACCTCTCTTATGCCGGTAACTTCCTGAATATGATGTTCGCCACCCCGTGCGAAGAATACGTGGTGAATCCGGTACTGGAACGTGCCATGGACCGTATTCTGGTGCTGCATGCTGACCATGAGCAGAACGCCTCTACGTCAACTGTACGTACCGCAGGTTCGTCCGGCGCGAACCCGTTTGCCTGTATCGCCGCGGGTATCGCCTCGCTGTGGGGACCGGCGCACGGTGGCGCTAACGAAGCCTGCCTGCGTATGCTGGAAGAGATCAGCAGCGTTGACCATATCCCAGAATTTGTCCGCCGTGCGAAAGATAAGAATGACTCTTTCCGCCTGATGGGCTTCGGCCACCGCGTGTACAAAAACTACGATCCTCGTGCGACCGTCATGCGTGAAACCTGCCACGAAGTGCTGAACGAGCTGGGTATGAAAGATGACCTGCTGGAAGTGGCGATGGAGCTGGAACATATCGCGCTGAACGATCCGTACTTTATCGAGCGTAAACTGTATCCAAATGTCGATTTCTACTCCGGTATTATCCTGAAAGCGATGGGTATTCCATCATCAATGTTTACCGTGATCTTCGCGATGGCGCGTACCGTTGGCTGGATTGCACACTGGAAAGAGATGCATGACGAAGGCGTGAAGATCGCCCGTCCGCGTCAGCTGTATACCGGTTACGACAAGCGTGAGTTTAAGTCGAATCTACAGAAGTAAGGTTTCATGCTGATTGCCGAAACGCCGCATAATGCGGCGTTTTTTTTGGTTTGCATCTACAGGCGGCGGCAGAGAGGGTCTGCACAAAGAGATCGCCTTTCGTTCCGGGTCGGTGCAGAGGCGTCGCTTGTCGTCTTGTGTTCCCTGGGCTTTACGCTTATGAGTTGCTGCTGTTCTCGCTGGCCCTGGCTTATGGGGGTACTGCCTGCATTTCCAGCACGAGACGTTTATGACGTGTCACTCTTTAATGCTGGCAGCCCGAACACCAGTAAAACGGTCGTGACGATAACATGCCCTTTTCAATCAGCGTGCCACAACGCTCACACGGCTTACCCGTACGATTAAACACCTTAAAGCGAAACACCGCGCCATGATGACGATTCTCATCCATCGTGCCACGCATCTGATACGAATGGCGTGGGATCGCCAGCATCGCCTCAGCCAGTTGTTCCAGTTTTTCTGCCAGTAAATCCTGCGCCTTGTGCTGTGGCAGCAGTTGCGCCTGCCAGAGCATTTCCGCCCGCAGGTAGTTTCCCAGCCCGGCGAGAAACGCCTGATCGAGCAGCAGCCCACCCAGCTGACGACGGCGGAAACGCGCCGACAGCAACCGCTCACGCACCTGCGCCACCGTCAGACCTATATCCAGCACATCAGGCCCGACGCGCTGCAAAAAAGGATGACTTGCCAGAGTGTCACTGTTCAGCAATTCAATATCAGAGGCACTGTACAGCAGAATCGCCTGTTCTCCCGCCGCCAGCCGTACGCGCAGACTGCGGTTGGTGGCAGGCGGATCACCATGCTCCACCACCCGCCAGACGCCATACAGCTGGTTATGGCTGTACAGCGTCAGGCCATTGGAAAAATGCGTCAGCAGCGCTTTACCGCGGGTTTCGATCGCGGTGATACGCTCGCCAATTAACGACGACTGATACGTTTGCAGCTGCGGAAAGGCAAACCACACCTCAGTCAGTGGCTTGCCCAGCAGTGCCTGCTCCAGTTTATCCGCCGCACGCCGGATTTCCGGGCCTTCAGGCATGTTCGCTCCCTGTTGTTAGTGCGTTGCGCCACCCACCAGACGCAGATCCTGCTGCGTATGCAGCGCCGTAGTGATAGCAATTTTCAGTGCCTGCACTACCGTGTCCGCCGCCATACTCGCCATTCCCGGCAGATTTGCCGCCTGTTGTGGCAGGTAAGGAATATGGATAAAGCCACCGCGTACCTGCCCGCCCTGCTGCGCCAGACGGTGCAGCAGGCCGTACATCACATGATTACAGACATAGGTGCCCGCCGTCTGCGACACCGAGGCCGGAATGCCCGCATCACGCAACGCCGCCACCATCGCTTTAATTGGCAGCGTAGAGAGCCAGGCCGCCGGCCCCTCAGCGACAATCGGCTGATCGACCGGCTGATTGCCCTGGTTGTCCGAGATACGCGCATCATCGACGTTGATCGCCACGCGCTCAACGGAGATATCGGTACGGCCACCAGCCTGACCGACCGCAATCACCAGGTCCGGTTGCAGCTGATCCAGCGCGGCATACAGCGTATTCAGCGATTCGCCAAACACACAGGGCAACTGGCGGGCAACAATCCGCGCGCCATCCAGTCGCAGCTCATCCAGCTGGCGCACCGCTTCCCACGATGGGTTAATCGCTTCGCCACCAAACGGTTCAAAGGCGGTGATCAATACCGTTTTCATCGTCACCTCACAGGAACATCAGGAAGTAGAGCAGGAACACATTCACCGCTAATAACAGTACACCGGTTGGCACCTGCGCTTTGATCACCGCGTTGCGATCCGGCAGTTCCAGCAGCGCGGCAGGCACGATATTAAAGTTAGCCGCCATTGGCGTCATCAGCGTACCGCAGTAACCGGAGAACATGCCAATCGCCGCCATTACCGCCGGGTTACCACCGTGCTGCAGCACCAGAATCGGAATACCAATCCCGGCGGTGACAATCGGGAAAGCCGCAAAGGCGTTACCCATCACCATGGTCAGCAGCGCCATACCTATCGCATAGGTCGCCACCGCGATAAAGCGGTTATCTACCGCCAGATAACTTTCCGTCAGATGAGAAATCGCGGTGCCGACACCCGCGCTGGTAAACAGCAGACCCAGCGTGGCAAGGATTTGCGGCAGAATAAACGCCCAGCCAATGGAATCCAGCAGACGACGCGCTTCCTGTACCGATTGCGCGGGTGATTCACGCGTCATTTTTAACGCAATCAGCCAGCCCGCCAGACAACCCAGCGTCATGGAAAACAGCGTCACCAGCGTGGCATGGTTGCCCGTGCCAAACACCGCCTGTTGCAATCCGGGGAAATTGTTGAACACCAGCACGCCAACAACGGTGACCACCGGAATCGACAGCGCAGGCAGGAACAGTTTGTTGCCAAGACGCTTCGCACTGGCTTTACGTTCCGTTTCGCTGCGCTGATGGTAACTGACCAGTTTCACACCACCGAAGCCCGCCAGCAGCGCCATAACAATCACCAGCACACCGACCAGAATATGCAGTCCACGCTGACCTGCGGCGGTACTGCCCGCCAGCTGGCTCATCAGCGTATAAGCCCAGTCGCCAACGAGGAAAATCAGGCCATACAGCGCCCAGAACAGCCCGGTGGTCAGACGGCGCGGGTTCGCTTTATCGCGCCATGACATCACGGCCACCACCAGCAGCACGACGCCTGCCAGCCAGTACAGATATTGTTGCTGGAACATGATTACTCTCCCTTCGCCTGCATGGCCTGCGTGTTAAGGGAGGCCAGCTCGGCAGCAACCCGGTTGTCCAGACGGCGCAGACGCACCGCATGAATAATAAAGGCACAAATCGCCGTCGGAATTCCCCACATCGCGATATGCAGCGGCTCGGTCTGAATCCCGCCCGACTCCAGCATAAAGTTGTGCATAAAGATAATCGCACCAAAGGCGACGAAAATATCTTCACCGAAGAACAGGCCGACGTTGTCAGTCGCGGCAGACATCGCACGCAGACGATAACGCACCTGCGGCGGCAGCTCGCCATAACGGTTTTCTGTTGCCCCTTCCGCCATTGGCGCCAGCAGCGGGCGCACCATTTGCGGATGACCGCCCAGGCTGGTCAGACCCAGCGCCGCCGAAGCTTCACGCACAAACAGATAGACAATTAACAGGCGTCCGGCGGTGGCGCTTTTAATATGAGCAATCCACGCCTGCGCACGTTCTTTCAGGCCGTGGCGCTCCACCAGGCCAATTACCGCCAGCGGAATCAGCAAAATAAATGGCAGATTACGGGTATTTAAAAAACCGGCGCCCAGTTTTTCCAGAATCACGTCAATGGGCATACTGGCGGCAAGGCCAGTGATAATCCCGGAGGCGATCACCACCAGAACCGGGTTAAAGCGCAGTAAAAAACCGATAATAATGGCAGCAATGCCAAGCAACGGCCAAAGATTGACAGCGTTTTCCATAATAACTCCCCAGATAAAAAACTCCCCGGTGACACCGGAGAGATAAAAGCGTGCAGCGCGGTTACTCGCTGGTCACGTTAATCTGTTGTGCGGCAAAGGCCACGCGCAGACGTTCAGCAAAGGCCAGCGCATGGGCGCCATCGCCATGCAGACAGACCGTTTCAGCGCGCACCGTCACCGCTTCACCGCTGATCGCGCGCACCCTGCCATCGCGTACCATTTGCAATGTCTGTTCAATGGCCTGTTGTTCATCTTCGATCAACGCACCAGGCTGGCTGCGCGGCACCAGCGTGCCGTCCGCCTGATAACCACGGTCGGCAAATACTTCCTGACGGGTACGCAGTCCCTGACGCTGCGCTGCGCGAATCGACTCACTATTCGCCAGCCCCACCAGCACCAGTTGTGGATCGACCGCATACACCGCCCGGGCAATCGCCTCCGCCAGCACAGGATCGACGGCCGCCTGGTTGTACAACATGCCGTGCGGTTTCACATGCGCCAGCCTGCCGCCCGCACTTTCCGCAATCGTTTTTAGCGCGCCGATCTGATACAGCACCTGCGCATACACCGTCTCCGGCGGCAGCTGCATCGCGGTACGGCCAAAGTTTTCGCGGTCCGGGAAGCTGGGATGCGCACCAATCGATACGCCAAACTCCAGCGCCCAGCGTACCGACTGCAACATGGTCTCGGCATCACCGGCGTGAAAACCACAGGCGATATTGGCGGAACTGACCAGCTGTAACAGCTGACGATCGCTGCCGCTGCCCTCGCCCAGATCGGCATTTAAATCAACCTTCATCCTCTAATCCCCATGCCATTTGATCGATCACCCGCTGTTGCTCTCGTTTCGCCTGCAGTGCCTCATCCAGCGTACAGTGGACAAAATGCAGCGGCTCACCGAGGCGCAGCTGCGCCAGATGATAAAGATCCGCCTCAATTACACAGGCAATACGCGGATAGCCGCCCGTGGTTTGTGCGTCCGCCATCAGCACAATCGGCTGGCCGTTCGGCGGCACCTGAATCACCCCCGGTAACAGGCCGTGCGACAGCAAATCACGCTCGCTGTTACGGATCAGCGAACGCCCCTGCAGGCGATATCCCATGCGATTACTTTGCGGACTCAGTTTCCACGAGGTGCGCCAGAAAGATTCCTGCGACTCGCGGCTGAACTCATGAAATTCCGGCCCCGGCAGTGCCCGCACGCGGTTACCCCACAGCAGCTGGCGCACTCCCGCCGTTCTGGTAAAGCGCCGTTGCGGTTGTCCCAGCGGCAACTGATCGCCATCAGCAATCAGACGACCATGAAAACCGCCAAAGCCCGCTTTTTGATCGGTACTGACCGATCCCAGCAGCGGCGGCAGATCAAAACCACCGTCCAGCGCCAGGTAGCTGCGCATGCCACGCTGCGGCATTGACAGTTTCAGCACCTGCCCGGCTCTGACCGGGATGCGCCAGCCGGTCCACACCGGCTTTCCATCCAGTTTCGCCGCGCAGCCAGCGCCCGTCAGCGCGATCCAGCCATCACGGCCAAACTCTGCGCTAAACTGACCGAGGGTAATTTCCAGCACGGCGCTTTCCGGCGCATTGCCCACCAGCAGATTGGCGGTTTTCATTGCCGGAATATCCAGCACGCCACCACTGCTGATGCCAAACTGACGCCAGCCGGTACGGCCTGCATCCTGAATTGAGGTGCTCATCCCGGCACGCATAATCGTCAGCATACGCCCTCCTTACTGGGGATAAAGCGGATACTGTCGCCCGGGCGCAGCAGGGTTGGTGGCTGGTTTAACGGATTAAACAGGGTGATGTCGCTGCGGCCGATCAACTGCCAGCCGCCAGGCGTTGCCAGCGGATAGATACCAGTCTGGCTGCCGCCAATGCCAACCGATCCGGCAGGCACGCGCACGCGCGGTTCGGCGCGGCGCGGGGTATGCAGACGGCTGTCCAGCCCGCCGAGATAGGGGAAACCAGGCTGGAAACCAATAAAGTAGACCACGTACAGTGTGGATGCGTGCAGCTCGACCACGTCTCTGGCACTCAGCTGACTGTGCTGCGCCACAGTGTCCAGATCAGGCCCCGCCGCGCCGCCATAGAGCACCGGAATATCAATCTGCCGCGATTCCGGCAGCAGCGATTCGCTCTCTTCCCACCAGCGTTGCAGACGCTCAATCGCATCCAGCGCCGTGTTTTGCGGATCGGCCAGTACCACGGTCAGATTGTTCATCCCGGGTATGGTTTCAGTCACTTGCGGATAGCTTTTCAGGCGCTCGCTCAGTCCCCAAATTCGTTGCTGGCTCTCAAGGGACACCGGCGGCTCCAGCTCAAGCACAACAGCGCGTTCCCCTAACAGGTAACAGCGTGCTCGTTGCAATATGTACCTCCTGACGCTTATTACGTCGCAAGCTTATCTATTTCGAACAAATAGTTATGCTAAACAAGGAAGGTGGTGTCAATGATTTTACTCCCCGCGTCGGGCGACGCAGGGAGGCGGGGAAATATCAGGCAGGGTTGTCGATATCAACAAAGGTGACATCAAGGCCATGATGAGCCGCTAACCATTCACCCAGTGCGCGGATACCGGCACGTTCAGTGGCATGGTGACCGGCGGCAAAGAAATGCACACCGTTTTCACGCACGCTGTGGATGGTTTTTTCCGATACTTCGCCAGTAATAAAGGCATCGACGCCATAGGCAATCGCGTCATCGATATAACCCTGACCGCCGCCGGAACACCAGGCAATACGGCGGATACGCTCTGGCGCATTGTCGCCACAGTGCAGCGGCGTGCGGCCCAGTCGTTGCTCAATGCGCTGCGCCAGCTGCTCACCGGTTGGTGCGTCAGCCAGTTCACCCCACGGCAGCAGCAGAGCAATCTCGCCACGCACTTCGATGTCCAGCAATTGCGCCAGCAGCGCGTTATTACCCAGCTCTGCATGGCCGTCCAGCGGCAAGTGCCAGCCAAACAGGTTGATATCATTCGCCAGCAGGGTTTTCAGCCGGTTACGCTTCATGCCTTTAATCGCCGGAGATTCGTTTTTCCAGAAATAACCGTGATGCACCAGTACCGCATCCGCCTGCAGGCGCACCGCTTCATCCAGCAGCGCCTGGCAAGCCGTCACGCCTGTCACCACTTTACGGATTTCGCTGCGACCTTCCACCTGCAGACCATTGGGTGCATAGTCGCTGAACGCCGCCGTATTCAGCAGCTGGTTGACGATGTTTTCCAGTTCAAAATTACGCATTCTCTTATCCTGCCTGTTTGCGGGCAGCCTCAAAGGCCGCCAGAGTCCTGTTACGTGCCTCCTTATGGTCTACGATTGGCGACGGATAATCGAGTTTTTGCTGATTTTTCTTTGCCCACAACTGCGGCTGATGAATGCCTTCATCCGGCACCCCGCGCAGTTCCGGCACCCACTGACGAATAAATTCGCCTTTGGCATCAAAGCGTTCACCTTGCGTGGTGGGGTTGAAAATACGGAAGTAAGGTGCCTCATCTGTCCCGGTTGATGCCGCCCACTGCCAGCCGCCATTGTTTGCCGCCAGATCGCCATCAATCAGCTGCGAAATAAAATAGCGTTCACCGGCACGCCAGTCGATCAGCAGGTCTTTCACCAGAAAGCTGGCGGCGATCATGCGCAGACGGTTATGCATCCAGCCGGTACTGTTCAGCTGACGCATCGCAGCATCCACAATCGGGTAACCGGTTTTGCCCTGTTGCCACGCCTGCAACTGCTCCTCACTGCCCTGCCACTGTACTTTTCTGGTCCAGGCAGTAAACGGCTGATGGCGACACAACGCCGGATACGCCACCAGCAGATGACGGTAAAACTCGCGCCAGATCAGCTCATTCAGCCAGACAAAGCTCTTGTCGCCTTCCAGCGCAGCGGGATGTTGATGCAGTAAACGGTGCAGGCACTGACGCGGTGATAACACTCCTGTCGCCAGATACACCGACAAACGACTGGTGCCATCAATCGCCGGGATATCACGCTGCTCAGCGTAGTCAGTCACCGACTGCTGACAGAAATGGCGCAGCTGTTTCAGCGCCGCCTGTTCACCAGCAGGAAATAATTCGTCGTCAAATGACTCACGCGGATAATCAAACGGTTCCAGGTCGGGCAACTGGCTGAGCGGCGCGCCGTCACGCGCTTTTGGCGCGGGAAAACACTCCGGTAACCCCTGCTGCAGACGGCGCACAAAGGCTTTGCTGAACGGCGTAAAGACTTTGTACATCTCATGGTTACCCGTCTGCACGGAGCCTGGCGGAAGCAGCAAGCTGTCATCAAAACCCTGCGCCATAATGTCCTGATCGAACAGCGCTTTTTCCGCCGCCGCATCGCGCAGCACTTCATTCACTTCATACTGGTAGTTATAAAACAGTCGGTCCACTTTGTGCAGCTGGCAAAACGCCACCAGTTCATCCACCGAGGCCGCAAAGTCGTCACATTGCAGGTAGTGCAGTGGGATACCGCGTTCCGCCAGCGCCTGCTGCAACAGGCGCAGATTCTCATAGATAAACGCCGCCTGACGCGGTGCCATATCATGCTGTTGCCACTGTTGTGGCGTGGCGATAAACAGTGCAATCACAGAGGCATCCGCACTGCGGCACGCCGCATGCAACGCACTGTTATCATGGATGCGCAGATCATTGCGCAACCAGACCAGATGGGTGGTCATAATGCTCCTTAGAGACCGTAACGCAGACGCAGCGCTTCCGGCCAGGGTTCAAAATAGCGCTGCTGCGCCAGATAAACGTCTGGAAATTCCTTCATGTAATGCTTCAGCAGCGTGATTGGCGCCAGTAATGGCTGCAGGCCGCGACGATAGCGATCAATCAGCGCCGCCAGTTCCTGGCGCTGCGGCGAAGTGAGTTTCTCGCGGAAGTAGCCCTGCACATGCATCAGCACATTGGTGTGGTTGCTGCGCGTCGCCGGATGTGCCAGTAAATCCATCAGCCGCTGACGGTATTCCACGGCATAGGCTTCCAGCGAATCCCACTTATCTATCGCGGCAACAAACGGGCCGATTTCACGATAGCCAGGCTGCGAATGTGCCAGCAGCAATAACTTGTAGCGACTGTGATAGGCAATCAACGCATGGCGGCTGAGGCCCGCACGCCACAGCTGGTGCAACTCATGCAGCGCATACACCCGGGTAATAAAATTTTCGCGGATAGCATCATCATGCAGGCGGCCATCTTCTTCGACCGGCAGCCACGGCATGGCACGCATCAGTTCGCGGGTATAAATGCCGACACCGGCTTTGCGATTGTTGTTGGTGGCGGATTCATACACCCGCACACGCTCCATGCCACAACTGGGCGATTTCGCACAGACGATATAGCCGCACAGATGCTGCAGCTGCGCCACTTTGTCACGAGAGAATGCCTGCATCTGTTGCGTCAGATCCTCGCCACCCTCTTTGCTGAAACACAGCGCGACCTCATCCTCGTGCTCTTTCACCAGTCGTAACGCCGGACGCGGTGTGCTCAGGCCAATCGCCATTTCCGGGCAGACGCCTTCATAACGCACGAAAGGGGCGAGTTCATCGGTGGCAAAGGCAAAACGTTTATGCCCGCCATCAAAGCACACATTATTACCCAGCAAGCAGGCACTGATACCGACAGGGATTTTTTCGCTCATACCTATACAACCTTAAATATTTTGTACAGGTTTTAAGTGTAGCGCAAAGCAAAGTATTTTGGTACGGATGACACAGCATGATGTTTTTTTAATCTGTGAATTGAGCGATGACGGCATTGTAGCTACAATGTCGTCATCATATGAGAGGAGTCGATATGAATGCAGAAGTTCGTTCCCGCATAGACAGTGACCTGAAAGAGAGAGCAGCTTCGATTCTGGCTGACTGCGGACTCAACTGGAGTACAGCGATCAGAATGTTTGCCGAACAAATTGTGAAAACTGAAGGATTGCCTTTCGAAGTCACACGCAAACCAAGTGCACGCCTGTTGAACGCAATGCAGGAAGCAGATGACATTATTAATCAGCGAGAAGGACGTTTTCGCGACGCAGATGAGCTTATGGACAGCCTGAATGATGGGAAAAGATAAGAGAGCCCCCTTACCCTTTAAGTCGGATTACACCAAAACGTTTGAAAAAGCCTGGGCGCGCTACAATCGTGCCGGTCGCAGAGATATGACGGAAACGGCCGCAGTAATGGCACGAGTACTCTCGGGTCAGCCAGTCCCCGCAGAGTATCTCGATCACGCGCTAACCGGTGATTATGCCGGGTACCGGGAGCTCCACATCGGCGGGGACTACCTTCTTATCTATCGTATCGAACACAGCCAGCATACCGTGGTATTTACCGATTTAGGTACACACGCCGAGCTTTTTGATTAAACCTACCAGAAGACGCCTGCCGCAGCCTCAGACTGCGCCAGCCAGACTGGCTGGGTACTGGTTTTACTCCAGTAGCGGTGCAGCCAGCTGTAGAAACGTGCGCGATCGGCACGGAACAGCATCACTGGCAACGCCAGCACACCGATTGCTATCGCCGCTACGCGGCGCAGGATGATTTTACCTGTTGAAAAACGCTGATACATAAACCTGTGCCCTCCGAAATCTTCTGGTGTAAAAAAAGAAAAGTAAAATGGTCTGACATCTGACCACTATCATAAAACGCACGATGTAATTTTACTACTGATCCGACCACTTTAGCTGAAAAAAAGCGCACTTTCTGCCTGTTTCTGTAACTGGGTTACACAAAGGACACCAACTGATCACACTTTCGCTACATATCAGCTTATCTTCTGCATTACCGAAAGAGTGGCAGCCTCTGCGATAACCGGCTATTTGCTGAAGATATTCAACACCCCAGCGGCAAAATCGCTGGCGGACTCCGCGCAAATATCCTTATGCTGCATCTGGCATCAGCGCCATTACTGGCAAACAGAGACAAATCATGAATGATGAACTGCCACGTCCGTCACCGGAAAAACTGCTGCAACAGATCAATGCTGCGCCGCGCGGCAAGCTGAAGATCTTTTTCGGCGCCTGCGCCGGTGTCGGGAAAACCTATGCCATGCTGCAGGAAGGACGTCGCCTGCGCGAGCAGGGGCTGGATGTGCTGACTGGCGTGGTGGAAACGCATGGCCGGCGGGAAACCGCCGCCCTGCTTGATGGGCTCGAGGTGCTGCCGCTGAAGCGCTATACCCAGCAAGGCCGCCAGTATCCGGAATTTGATCTTGATGCCGCCCTCGCCCGCGCGCCCGCCATCATTCTGATGGATGAACTGGCGCACACCAATATCAGCGGCGCACGCCACCCGAAGCGCTGGCAGGATGTCGAAGAGTTGCTGAATGCCGGGATTGATGTGCTGACCACCGTCAATGTGCAGCATCTGGAAAGCCTGAATGATGTGGTCAGCAGCATTACCGGTATTCTGGTGCGTGAAACCGTGCCGGACCCGATCTTTGACCTCGCCGATGAGATCGTGCTGGTCGATCTGACTCCCGACGATCTGCGTCAGCGGCTGGCGGAAGGCAAAGTCTATATCGCCGCGCAGGCCGAACGTGCCATCGAACATTTTTTCCGTAAAGGCAACCTGATCGCCCTGCGCGAGCTGGCACTGCGCCGAACGGCTGACCGGGTGGACGATCAGATGCGCGCCTGGCGTGACAGCAAAGGGCGGGAAAAAGTGTGGCACACGCGCGATGCCATTCTGCTGTGTATCGGCCACGGCACGGGTAATGAAAAACTGGTGCGTACTGCAGCACGGCTTGCTGCCCGGCTCGATGCCCCCTGGCACGCGATCTATGTGGAAACACCACGGCTGCACTCGCTGCCCGGCGACCAGCGTCGCCGTATTCTGCAGGCACTGAAACTGGCGCAGGATCTCGGCGCTGAAACCGCCACCCTGTCCGATACCCATGAAGAGCAGGCGATACTGCGCTATGCGCGCGAGCATGACCTCGGCAAAATTATTATTGGTCGCCGCCCGGCGCAGCGCTGGAAACGCGACGGGTTCGCCAATCGCCTCGGCAAGCTGGGGCCGGATCTCGACCTGATTATTGTCTCGCGCGATGAGCCGGATACGCCGCTGCCAACACGGCCACTCAGCAGTAAAAGCACGGCAGAGAAATGGCGTAAACCACTGGAAGGGGGCGCGCTGGCTGTGGCGCTGTGCGCCCTGATTACCGTCGGTGCCAGCTGGCTGTTTCCGCAGGTGGCCGATGCTAACCTGGTGATGCTCTATCTGCTGGGCGTAGTGATTGTTGCGCTGACCTATGGCCGCTGGCCGTCGGTGCTGGCAAGCGTGATCAATGTCGCCAGCTTCGACCTGTTCTTTATCGCCCCACGCGGCACGCTGGCAGTTTCCGATCTCGAATACCTGCTGACCTTCGCCATTATGCTGGCGGTGGGTATCATTATCGGTAACCTCACCGCCAGTATGCGTTACCAGGCGCGAGTGGCGCGTTACCGTGAGACACGCGTACGTCAGCTGTATGAGATGTCGAAAGCGCTCAGCCGCACGCGCACCACCGACGATATTATCGCCGTCAGCCAGCATTTTATTGATAACAGCTTCCGTGCCAGCAGCGAACTGCTGATCCCCGATGCTGATGGCCAGCTGCCCGCGCCGCGTCAGGCCGATGCCGCGATTGCGCGCTGGAGTTTTGACAACGGTCAGCCTGCTGGCGTTGGCACCGATACCCTGCCCGGCGTGCCCTGGCAGATCCTGCCGCTAAAAATGCAGGAGAAAACCTGGGGACTGCTGATTATCGCCCCTTCCAGCCTGCGCCAGCTGATGGTGCCGGAACAGCAACGGCTGCTGGAAACCTTTATTATGCTGATCGCCACCGCGCTGGAACGGCTGGCGCTCACCCGATCTGAAGAGCAGGCACGCTTCTCCGCAGAGAGCGAGCAGCTGCGCAATTCACTGCTGGCAGCGTTGTCCCACGATCTGCGCACGCCACTGACGGTACTGTTTGGTATGGCGGAGATCCTGACGCTGGACCTGGCTGCGGCTGACTCACCGCATGCACCGCAGGCCAGCCAGATCCGTCAGCACATCATTCACACCACCCGTCTGGTCAATAACCTGCTCGATATGGCGCGAATTCAGTCCGGTGGTTTTGTGCTGCGCAAAGAGTGGCTGACGCTGGAAGAGATTATTGGCAGCACGCTGAATGCGCTGACGCCACTGCTGAATGATCGGCGTATCCAGACCGATCTGCCGGAAGAACTGCTGCTGGTGCAGGTTGACGGGCCGCTGATTGAACGGGTGCTGAGTAACCTGCTGGAAAACGCACTGAAATATGCTGGCAGCAACGCCAGTATCGGTATTCGCGCGCGGCGTGAAGCGAATATCCTCGATATCGAAGTCTGGGACGACGGGCCGGGCATTTTACCCGGGCAGGAACAGCAGATATTTGATAAATTTACCCGTGGTAACAAGGAGTCAGCGATTCCGGGCGTCGGTCTCGGGCTGGCGATCTGCCAGGCGATAGTCAGCCTGCATCAGGGCGAAATTATTGCCGCCAACCGCCCTTCTGGCGGCGCCAGCTTCCATCTGCGGCTGCCGCAGGATGCGCTGCCCGCCTGGGATCCGGAAAATATCGAGGAACTGTGACCACTGTCCTGATTGTCGAAGATGAAAAAGAGATCCGCCGCTTCCTGCGCATCGCGCTGGAGGGCGAATCTCTGCGTGTGTTTGACGCTGAGACGCTGCAGCGCGGCCTGATTGAAGCCGCCACACGAAAGCCCGACCTGGTGATCCTCGACCTTGGCCTGCCCGATGGCAATGGGGTGGATTTTATTCGCGATTTCCGCCAGTGGAGCGCCATCCCGATAGTGGTGCTGTCAGCACGCAGTGATGAGCAGGACAAAATTGAGGCACTGGACGCCGGTGCGGATGATTTTCTCACCAAACCTTTTGGTATCGGTGAACTGCTGGCGCGCGTGCGCGTGGCGCTACGCCGCCACGGTTCCGCACAGCCGCAGGCTACGGTAATTAGCTTTTCCGCTGTCACCGTCGATATTGCCGGTCGCCGCGTCACGCGTGCGGGTGAAGAGCTGCACCTGACGCCGATTGAGTTCCGCCTGCTGAGTTTTTTGCTTAATAATGCCGGCAAAGTGCTGACCCAGCGCCAGTTGCTGACGCAGGTGTGGGGGCCGAACGCGGTGGAACACAGCCACTATCTGCGTATCTATATGGGTCATCTGCGCCAGAAGCTGGAAGCCGATCCCGCTCAGCCCAGACACCTGATTACCGAGACGGGCATTGGTTATCGCTTTATGCCATAAAAAAAGGCGCTGATTGCTCAGCGCCTTCTGGTCATTCCCGCAACAGATAATCAGGCGTTTTTCAGCACTTCGCTGACAATCTCTACCGCTTCTTTTTCAATCTGCGCGCGGTGCTCAGCGCCGAGGAAGCTTTCACAGTAGATCTTATACGCGTCTTCAGTACCTGACGGACGTGCCGCAAACCAGCCGTTCTCGGTCATCACTTTCAGACCGCCAATCGCCGCACCATTACCTGGTGCCGCGGTCAGACGTGCCGTGATCGGGTCACCTGCCAGCGTATCGGCGCTCACCATTTCAGGTGACAGCTTAGACAGCGCGGCTTTCTGTGCCGAGGTCGCGGACGCCTGCAGACGGTTGTAACTTGGTGCACCAAAACGCTCAGCCAGCTCATCATAATGCTGCTGCGGGTTCTTACCGGTCACGGCAGTGATTTCCGCCGCCAGCAGGCACAGGATGATGCCGTCTTTATCGGTTGACCACGGCGTGCCGTCAAAGCGCAGGAAGGAAGCCCCCGCACTCTCTTCGCCACCAAAACCGAAGCTGCCGTCAAACAGACCATCCACAAACCATTTAAAGCCTACCGGCACTTCCACCAGCTTACGGCCAATATCGTTCACCACACGGTCAATCATCGCGCTGGACACCAGCGTTTTACCGACCGCCACATCTTTGCCCCACTGTGGACGATGCTGGAACAGATAGTTGATCGCCACGGCCAGATAGTGGTTCGGGTTCATCAGGCCCGCAGGCGTGACGATACCGTGACGGTCGTAATCCGGATCGTTAGCAAACGCCAGATCAAACTTGTCACGCAGTGCCAGCAGACCCGCCATCGCCGATTCAGAAGAGCAGTCCATTCGGATCACGCCATCTTTATCCAGATGCATAAAGCGGAAGGTCTGATCGACCGCGTCGTTAACAATGGTCAGGTCCAGCTTGTAGAACTCGGCAATGCGCTGCCAGTAAGCGATACCGGAACCGCCCAGTGGATCGACGCCAATTTTCAGGCCTGCTTTCTGGATAGCCGCGATATCCACCACCTGCGCCAGACCTTCAATATAAGGCTGGATCAGATCCTGTTCCTGAATACGACCGCTGGTCCAGGCTTTATCCAGCGCCAGGCGTTTCACCTCTTTCAGGCCGCCCTGAATCAGCTGGTTAGCACGATCTTCCACCACTTTGGTGACATTGGTATCGGCCGGGCCACCGTTCGGCGGATTGTACTTAATCCCGCCATCTTCCGGTGGGTTATGCGACGGCGTGATCACAATGCCGTCAGCCTGCGCACCGCCACGTTTGTTGTGCTCAAGAATCGCGTTGGAGATCGCCGGGGTCGGCGTGTAACCATTGTCCTGCTGGACAATAATATCGACACCGTTCGCCGCCAGCACTTCCAGTACCGAAATCAGTGCTGGCTCAGACAGCGCATGGGTATCTTTGCCGACATAGCACGGGCCGGTAATGCCATTCTTTGCACGCTCTTCGGCAATCGCCTGAGCAATCGCCAGGATATGCGTCTCGTTAAAGCTGTGGCGACCTGCACTGCCACGATGGCCTGATGTGCCAAATTTCACCGCATGTTCTGCATTCGCCAGATCCGGCTGCAGCACATAATACTGAGATGTTAATTGTGCAACGTTAATCAAATCGCTTTGCTGGGCTGGCTGCCCGGCACGGGGGTGACTGGCCATTGGCGCTTCTCCCTGACGCTTCGGTTAAATGGTGCCGCAAACCTTCTCTGTCAGTTCCGCCGGGAACTGCATCGACAGCATGATGTGTTCGACCATGCTGGATTTGCGACCTGTATTAGTATTGGTGATCACCCAGTACGGCGTGCCGGGCACATGCTTCGGCTTGGTATGGGTGCCATTCTGGAGCAGAACCTGCTGGTTACCCGCAAAATAGACGCGAGTACGACCGTGAAGAGACTCGGTCGCCTCGGCAAACGCTTCCGGATCCAGAGAATAGAGCGTCGACAAGATCAACATAAAACGGTTAACCGCCCGCTTCTGCTCAGCGTATTCATCAGAAAGCAGCAGTTCACGCATCGCACGCACCCGGTCCTGTGGACGTGAGGAGGTTTTCACGGCAGCGACATCCTGCGCTGCTGCTGGCTGTACCGCCACTGCCGGTTCCGGCGCGGCCTGACCAGCGGAAAACTTCAGCATACGGCGTAAAATATCAGATGCGCTTTCACCAATGTGCTGAGTGTGGCTGGCAATATAGCGGTAGAGCTCTTCGTCGACTTCAATCGTTTTCATCTTTATCCGTATGGTTATCGCATGTTGCTGAGCCGGTTCGACTAAAATGTGAGCTGGCTCTAACATTCAGGATTATAAAGTTAAATCTTGCAGCAGTGTAGCGCCAGCGCCCTTTGCAGGCAAAAGTCAGAATAAGCCGCAAAAAGTTTACTGATCGCGCGGTGCGTTGATCCGGCAAGAACGGAAAAAATCATGATAACCTAAGCTTTCGCTTCCACTGAAAGAACTTTGCCATGAATTTGAACGCCCGCCTGCAAACTGAACAATCTGATCCTTCTGCTACCCCCATTTTGCTGATCCATGGTCTGTTTGGCAGCCTGGATAACCTTGGTGTGCTGGCGCGCGACCTGAAAAATGATCGTCCGGTTCTGCAGGTGGATGTGCGTAATCATGGGCTGTCGCCACGCAGTGACGAAATGAACTACCGCGTGATGGCACAGGACATGCTGGATACGCTGGATGTCCAGGGCATCGACAACGTATCCGTGATTGGTCACTCGATGGGCGGCAAAATTGCCATGACGCTGAGCGCTCTGGCGCCAGAACGTATCAAACAGCTGGTGATGATCGATATTGCACCGGTCGATTACCAGACGCGTCGCCATGACGAAATCTTCGCGGCAATCAACGCCGTCAGTGCGGCAGGTGTCACCTCACGCTCTCAAGCCGCGCAGGTGATGCGCCAGCATGTGGCGGAAGACGGCGTGATTCAGTTTCTGCTGAAATCGTTCCAGGATGGCGCATGGCGCTTTAATGTGCCGGTCTTGTGGGACAACTACACCACCATTTCCGGCTGGGAAGACGTACCCGCCTGGCCGCATCCGGCACTGTTTATTCGTGGCGAGCAGTCGCCTTATCTGGATGATATCCATCGCACCACCCTGCTGCGGCAATTTCCGCAGGCACGCGCACATGTCATTGCCGGCGCCGGACACTGGGTGCACGCTGAGAAACCTGACGCAGTATTGCGCGCAATCCGCCGCTTTTTTGCGCTGTAAAAGCAAATAGTTGCAGCAAGGCCGAAATGATTGTCGTCACGACTTTCACTGAGGTATGATGGCGCGCTAAAATTTTTACCCCGTCATACTTCCGGCAAATGGCAGCATATGATGCGGGGTACAGCGGCCCATATTTAGTCAGAACCCGCGCAGCGATTTCCGCCGCTGGCGCACACTCAGTATCACGATCCTATGGCAAAAGAAAACACGGACCGTACCACGATCGATCTGTTTGCAGACGAACGTCGTCCGGGACGACCCAAAACCAGTCCGCTTACGCGTGATGAACAGCTGCGCGTAAACAAACGCAATCAACTGAAACGTGACAAAGTGCGCGGGCTGCGTCGCGTCGAACTGAAAATCAACAGTGACGCGGTTGACGCACTGAATCATCTGGCCGAGCAGCGCAACATGAGCCGCAGTGAGCTGATTGAAGAGATGATTCTGGCGCAGCTCAACGCCAGCCACTGAGCAATGGTGTAACAACGCCAGTGGCTGCGCGCTTTCGATAACGCACAAAGCGACAAATCTGCTGGTGTTTCCGGTTCCGCCCCCCGGGACTGTCTGCTATCATTGCCGATAACTGTGTATTATTTGCATTCACCATATCATTAAGTTTCAAGAGGTTATTAAACTCATGGCAATCGTAGGCATTTTCTTCGGCAGCGATACTGGCAATACCGAAAACATCTCGAAGATGATCCAAAAGCAACTGGGTAAAGATGTTGCCGAGGTTCATGATATTGCCAAGAGCACCAAAGAGGATCTTGAAGCTTTTGATATTCTGCTGCTCGGTATTCCAACCTGGTACTACGGTGAAGCACAGTGTGACTGGGATGACTTCTTCCCGACACTGGAAGAGATTGACTTTAACGGCAAGCTGGTCGCACTGTTTGGTTGCGGTGACCAGGAAGACTACGCAGAATACTTCTGTGACGCGATGGGCACCATCCGTGACATCATTGAGCCAAATGGCGCAGTGATTGTTGGTCACTGGCCAACAGAAGGTTACCACTTCGAAGCCTCCAAAGGCCTGGCGGATGACAAACACTTCCTCGGCCTCGCGATTGACGAAGACCGTCAGCCAGAACTCACCAATGAGCGTGTTGATCGCTGGGTGAAGCAGATTTATGAAGAGCTGCAGCTTAAGGAAATTCTGGAAGCCTGATATTTTTCACTCAATGTGGGCGCAATCTCACATAGATTGAATGGTTTTTCCTATAAAAATAATAGATACATGTTTGTAACTTTTAACAGCAAATCTGTACAATACCCCCATCGGTTGCCCTGATATTCTGGCTTTCTCAGCAAATTGAAGGGCTTGGCACTGACTCTGTAGTGGGAACGACGCTGAGGCATGGACTTCTCGTGGACGTAATACCTTACATTCTTCAGTTGTTTTACGCTCGCCATGCAGTTTTCATTTCGAAGCACGAGTTCTATAATGAGACGCATTAAGGTTTAGCATCGCCGATGTTCAGGGCTTTTCAGCCACAATGTGACTAGCAAAGTAACAGGACAATACCCGCATGACTGACAATAACACCGCATTAAAGAAGGCCGGCCTGAAAGTCACGCTTCCACGACTGAAAATTCTGGAAGTGCTTCAGGAACCTGAGGGCCATCACGTCAGTGCGGAAGACTTGTATAAGCGCCTGATTGATATGGGCGAAGAGATTGGTCTGGCCACGGTTTACCGCGTGCTTAACCAGTTTGATGATGCAGGGATCGTGACCCGCCACAACTTTGAAGGCGGCAAGTCTGTTTTCGAACTGACGCAGCAGCATCACCACGACCATCTGATCTGCCTCGATTGCGGTAAAGTGATCGAGTTTAGTGATGAGTCAATTGAGAACCGCCAGCGTGAAATCGCCACGCGCCACGGTATCAAGCTGACTAACCACAGTCTCTATCTGTATGGACACTGTGCGCTGGGTGATTGCCGCGAAGACGACACCCTGCACGACAAATAATAGAATTGTGCTATGCAGTAATGACAAAACCGGTGCCGCTTCACCGGTTTTTTTATGCCTGTCGCTCAGGGGTCGGCCTCTTAGCGCTGACTACGTCTCCTGATGCATCGCACGAAATCCAGCGACCGCTTTAGCCACATAGCGTTTCGAGGCGTCAAGGCAGGCGGAGGGATAGTGAGTATGCTCATAGCGCAGTAACGACGTCGCTCCCGGCTGATTTATCGCATCCGGCAGAAGGTACTCCTGCATCAGCGCACTCACTCCCAGTTGCATAAAACTGCGCTGACGCGCTTCCATCGCCATAATCGCTGCACGTGCATGAGCAGGCATATCGATTTCCGGGATCATCTCTGCCACTCGCGTATGCGCATATTGCAGGATTTCAATGCGCTGAAACTGATAAGCGACATCGGCCATCATGCTGTCAGACGCACCGCGCGACTCAGTAACAACAGTATCCTCCGCGGACACACGCGCTCTGTCGCCACTAATCAACAGATTCGCGCGGGTATCACTGACAGTGCAGTCAATAATATTGTGCAGCACGGGATGGTTATTCTGCCACGAGTCATCCGCATCCCGCTGACTGAAGCTCCCTCTCAGCCGTATTTCATCCCCCAGACTGGCATGAGTGCTGCCACAGAACGACAACATCATGAATACCACCAGCATCCCTGCTTTGCTCTGTTTCACGTTCTCACTCCTGATTGCGTGTTGATTAGGGAAGGTGCGATTTAATCGTCAATTATGAGAACATAACCCTTTCTTTGACATAGACTTTTCACGATGCCCGC
>NZ_CBFFRK010000025.1:0-45373 GCF_965644245.1 Erwinia sp. V71 | reverse complement strand
CAGCTCAGCTAAGGTAAGGCTAATACAGCTAAGGACTCCACTGAACCCCACCGATTAAATCGCACCTTCCCTAATTGTTGCGGTGATTGATGACGATGGGGTGGTCATCCACCCCATTATTTTGGCCGCGGATAACGTTATTTTCCGGGAATAAAGGGTTCACCTAATGTCAGCATCAATCGGTTAGCCCAGGCAAAGAAGGCTGCTGACTGAACCAGATCGAGTAATTCCAGTTCGCTGAGCCCCTGATCGCGCAGTGCCTGCACCTGTTGCGGTGTCGCGCTGACCGGTGTGGCAGACAGTGCCGCAGCGAAGGCAATTTCCGCCTGCCAGCGCGCAGAGTTCTGCTCGTCGAGCGGCTGGCCTGGCGTCACCGCCAGTAAGCGTTGCACCGCATCGGGCTGTTTCGACAGTTGAGCCGCTTTGCGCGCGTGTACGGAGGCGCAGAAAATACAGCCATTCACTTTACTGGCGACAGCGGCAGCCAGTTCACGCTCGGCGCGCGGCAGACCACCCGCGGTATAAAAAATCCCTTTATCGGTCAGTGTGCGCTGTTCCAGCAGCGGCAGGTTACGCGCCAGCAGGCGGAAGTAATCGGAATCGGTATGGCCGAAACGCGCCAGCGTCTGCTGCTCCTGCTCGCTGAATTCCGCCAGCGGTTTTGCCGCAATCCACGGTTCCCATCCCAGATCCTCAACAGTAAAAGCCACCGGCGCTGGCTTACCGCTAAGAGTGTGTGGCTGGGTATGCCACGGACCCGCGGTCGCGACGACGGCGGCACGGCTTTCCAGCAGACGATCACCCAGCAGGCGCAGGCCATATACCACGCGACTCTGGAAGCTGACAAAGGCAATTAACTGTGACAGTGTCACGATGGCCGCCAGCGACCAGCCACCCTGCTCAAGGGCCGCCAGATGCTGTGGCTCAGCGCTGACCGGGCGCAACGTCAGGCGCTCTGCATGATCCAGCGCCAGCAGCAGACGCGGGCTGATCCCCGCATCGGTAATCTGTTGTGCATAGTGATCGCTCAGTACCGCAACCTGATGCCAGCGCGCCACCTGTGCCGCGACAATAAAACGCTGCTGCAGCGGGAAATCGGCATCTTCCGCGCCAAACAGGGCCTGATAACTGCCCTGACTGTGCGTGGTGGCCGCATCGCGCTGTTCACGTGCTGCCGCCAGTGCGGATTGCGGGGCAATCTCTGCCAGCGTCGCCAGTAAATCGTGGGGCTGCGTCATGCGAAGGTTCCTTCTTTAATCTGCTGAGAGGATGACTGCCAGCCGAGATGAGGGGCGACCTCGCTGGCGAGAAGCTCAATCGAACGCAGAATGTGCGCATGCGGCGGTTCGATCGAATGTACCTGGAAAGAGATATCGCTGGCGCGCAGCAGTACGCTGTCCTGCGCCAGCGACGCGCTGACATCCTGCGCGGTGCCGAGATGGACATCAAAAGTGCGGATATAATCATCCAGCGTATCGCCGTCGACCGCGTGGCCTGCGGCGCGATGCTGTTGTGCCTGCTGACGCAGACCCGCCAGCGCCAGCGTGCGTGCCTGTTCGCGACTGTCGCTGACAAAGGCGGTGCGCGAGGCAAGAATACGCGGTTCCATCCCCGCAGGCAGGGCAGCAAGATAGGCATCGACAATCGGATTCTGGATCTGGTCCAGCGTCTGCCATGGTTGCCCGGCAGTACGCGGCTGAGTGCGCGACAGCATCAGACCATGCCCGGCAGCGCCTGCGCGTGCTGCGCCTTCTGCGGAGAAGGTGGCAATCCATACCCGTTTACCCAGCTGGGGTGCGGCAGGGTAAAGCTGATTATCGGGATGCGCCAGCGAGTCACCGCGCCAGGCGGCCAGCACCTGTTGCAGATAATCGGCAAACACCGCGCCACGCTGCTCAAAACTGAGGCCAAACGGCAGGAAGGAACTCGGTGTGCCGCCGGAACCAAAACCGACCTCAAGACGGCCTTTCGCCAGCAAATCCAGCACCACCGCATCTTCCGCCGCGCGGATCGGGTTCTCCATCGGCAGAGTAATAATCGCCGTGCCGAGACGAATGCGGCTGGTCAGTGCAGCGACATGGGCGAGAAACAGCAGAGGGGACGGCAGGCCGCCTTCCTGTTCGTGAAAATGGTGCTGAGCGATCCACGCAGTATCAAATCCATGACGCTCCGCATGCTGAATCTGCTCCAGCGCCAGCTGGTAGCGCTGCCCGGCACTGGTTTTATCCAGCAAACGGGTGAAAAAGCCTAAACGTTTCTGGCTCATGCAAAATCCTTCTGTTGTGCAGTAAAAACCGGGTCAGCGAGCTGGGGAATAGCGTTAATCAGCTCGCAGGTGTAGTCGCTGGCAGGCTGAGTGAACAGCGTGGCGACATCGCCCTGATCGACCACCTGTCCGGCGCGTAATACCGTGGCGGTATGGGCGATGCGGCGCACGGTGGCGAGGTCGTGAGAGATAAACAGATAAGTGAGGCCGAGCTGCTGCTGCAGTTGTTGCAGCAGACCGAGGATCTGCGCCTGTACCGTGACATCGAGCGCCGAAGTGGCTTCATCCAGCACCAGAATCTCGGGTTGCAGTACCAGTGCGCGGGCAATGGCAACACGCTGACGCTGGCCACCGGACAGTTCACGTGCTTTGCGCGTCAGCAGTTCCAGCGGCAGGGCAACTCGCTGCGTCGCTTCCTCCACCCGACGCTGGCGTTCGCCTTTGCTTAGCGGCGCAAAATTGAGCAGAGGCTCTTCAATGATAGCGAACAGGCTCTGCCGTGGATCGAGCGAGGCGAACGGGTTCTGGTACACCAGCTGAATTTTCTGCCGCAGCTGACGCTGCGCCTCGCCGCGCAGAGCGGTGACATCAATATCATCCAGCCGCACTTCGCCGCTGTCCGCCTGCTGGAAACCGAGCAGAATCCGCGCCAGCGTGGTTTTACCGGAACCGGATTCGCCAACCAGCGCATGAGTGGTGCCGCGCGCTACGCTGAAGGAAACTGAATCCAGCGCGCGCAGCGTCGCGTCTTTGCCGTTGCCAAGGGTAAAGTTTTTGCTCAGATTGCGCACGCTGATCGCCGGTGAGGAGAACCGTGCCTCGGGGGGAACGTCCCCCGGTGGCATCAGGGAACTCAGGTTAGCGAACAGCTGGCGGGTGTAAGCATGTTGCGGCGCATTGACGACGGTTTGCGTCGCGCCCAGTTCCTGAATTTCGCCGTGACGGAACACCAGCAACCGATCGGCTCGCTGGGCGGCGAGGGTTAAATCGTGGGTGACAAACAGCACCGCGGTGCCGAATTCTGCGCGCAGTTCATCGATTAAATCGAGAATGCGCTTCTGCACCGTGACATCCAGTGCGCTGGTCGGTTCATCAGCAATGATCAGCTGCGGTTGCAGCGCAATGGCGATAGCGATCAGCACGCGCTGTTTCATACCGCCGGACAGCTGGTGCGGATACTGTTGCGCGCGCTGCTGCGGATGGCTGAGACCCACGCGCGTCAGCAGGGAGAGAACGCGTTGTTCGCGTTCGCTGCGGCTCAGGCGCTGATGCAGCGTCAGGATTTCGCCCACCTGCTCGCCGATGGTTTTCACCGGATTGAGTGAACTGCCCGGGTCCTGTGGGATCAGGCTGATACGCGCGCCGCGCAGGCTGTCGAGGCGCCGCTGCGACCAGTCGCTGATATCGACGCCGTTAAGCAGAATACGCCCCGATTCACGTACGCCGTTTTCCGCCAGCAGGCCAATAATCGCCTGTGCGGTGGTGGTTTTGCCGGAACCGGATTCACCGACCAGCGCCAGCATTTCGCCAGCCTGCAGCTGAAATGAAACATTATGCACCACGCGCTGTATCTCATGGCTGCGCCGGTAGCCGAGGTTCAGATTTTCCAGTGCCAGCAGTGGCGGAGGGGTATTGCTCATCGGCGTGCTCCTGAAAATTGTCGGCTGATACGGTTGGCGGCCAGAACGACAGTGACGACGGCCACGCCAGGGAAGGTGGTCAGCCACCAGGCGGTGGAGATGTAATTACGCCCTTCGGCGATCAGCAGTCCCCATTCTGGTGTTGGTGGTGGTGTGCCGTAGCCGAGAAAACTCAGCGTTGACAGCGCCAGAATGGCATTGCCGAACTGCAGGGCGGAAAAGGCGATCACCGATGTGAGGGAATTCGGCAGAATATGACGCCATAACACGGCGAAAAAGGTGCCGCCGCTGCCATACGCCGCTTCGACATAATCGCTGTGGCGCACGCGTACCACTTCGGCGCGCGCCAGGCGGGCAAAGTTCGCCACCGAGGTGATACCGACGGCTATCGCGGCATTGACGGTGCCGAAACCGAGCAGGATGATGACGCTGAGCGACAGCAGCAGGCCGGGAATCGACAGCAACACATCAATCAGCCGCATCACCACGTTTTCTGTTTTGCCACCCGTTGCGCCTGCCAGCACGCCAAGCAGGGTGCCGATGACCAGACCGAGTGTGACGGCGACCAGTGCCCCGGAAAGGGAGTGCGACGCGCCATACACGATACGCGCCCAGAGATCGCGCCCCAGTTGGTCGGTGCCCAGCCAGTGGCCAGCCTGCGGTGCCAGGCGCTGAGCTCCGGCAATCCCTTCGGTGGCACTAAAGCTGGTAAACAGGCCTGGCGCAATGGCGGCCAGCAGCACAGTCAGCATCACCAGCCAGGCGAGCACTGCGCCGGTTTGCCACGAATAACGTCTGCGCGGACGAGCACTGAGGACTTTCGTGCGCGGTGCATGATCGACAAGGCTCATAGCGTGGCTCTCCGGTAAGTTTGCAGGCGGGGATCGAGCAGGGGCGTCAGCAGATCCACCAGCAGATTGATGGTCACAAAGCCGGTGGCGGAGATCATCACTATCGCCTGCAGCACCGCCACATCCTGATTATTGACTGCCTGCTGCGTCAATTGACCGAGGCCGCTGAGGCCAAACACCGTTTCGGTAATCAGCGCCCCGGCGATCAGTTCGCCTAGCAGCAACCCGGTGACGGTCAGCACCGGCAGCAGGGCGTTGAGCGTGACATGGCGCCACAACACGCCGCTGTAACTGGCACCTTTGGCGCGCGCCACGGCGACAAAGGGCTGGGTCTGCACCTCGTCGATACTGCGGATCAGGATCTGCGCCAGCGGCGCAGAAATCGGCACCGCGAGGGTGATAATCGGCAGAATCAGTCCCTGCCACGGTGACGGATTGATTACCGGTATCCAGCGCAGCTGAAAGGAGAACAGCTGAATCAGGGCAATCCCCAGCCAGAAGGTGGGGATGGAGATAAACAGCGACGGCAGACTTTGCAGGGCGTTTTTCAGCCAGCGGAAGCCAACCAGATTAGAAATAAACGCCAGCAGGGCAGCAATCAGCACCGCCAGCGCAAAGCCTGGCAGCACCAGCCGCAGGGTATCGGGGAAGTTATCGGCCAGCAGATCGCTGACCGCCACACCCGCCTGCACTGAGTAACCAAAGTCGCCATGCAGCATCGCGCCCAGCGTATGCAGATACTGCTGCCACAGTGGCGCATCCACACCATAGGCGACACGCATTTCCGCGATCTGCGCCGGACTCAGCCCCAGATCGGGGTTCTGGAATTTAATGATCACTGCGTCACCGGGTAGCACCTGCAGCAGCACAAAAGAGAGCGTAAACGCCGCCCAGAGTACCAGCAGGGCCTGTGCGAGACGCTGAAGCAGCCAGCTTTTCATCATTCACCTCCGGCTTATTTTTTATCCAGCCACGCACCGTAGAAACTAGGACGGCCTACCGCTTCAAAGGTGAGACCTTTCAGATACGGTGCACCGGCAAACACCTGCGGCTCTTCAAATACCGGGATGACGTAGGCGTTATCCAGCAGCCAGCGCTGAGCGTCGCCTGCCAGTTGCAGTCGTTTCTGCGGATCGACTTCCGAGGAGACATCCACCAGCAACTGGTTGAGTTTGTCATCGCGGAAGTTCTGTACCTTGTCGCTGGAGCCGCCTTTCTGCAGCAGCGCATCGCGGTTATTGGGGTAGAACTGGCTCTTAATCACATCCGGGTCGGCGCGACCGACTTCGGAGACGACCAGCGGGGTTTTCTGTGGATCGAGGTTATCCAGCGTTTTGCTGCCCGCATCACCTGCCAGCACTTTCAGGCCAACGCCGATCTGCTTCCACTGCTGGGCGACCAGTTGCAACACCTCTTTGTTCTGCGGCTGGGGCAGGGATTCATAAATGCTCAGCTCCAGCCGTTTGCCATCCTTCTGACGAATACCGTCGCTGCCATGCTTCCAGCCCGCGTCATCCAGCAGCTGTGCCGACCGTTGCGGGTCGTACTTCAGTTTGTCACTGAGGTCGACATAACCGGCGGCGGATTGCGCCACGACGGATTTCGCTACCGGATAGTTTGGCGAGAACAGGGTTTCCACCACCTGCTGCGCATTGGTGCCATGCAACAGCGCCTGACGCACCTTGATATCGGCGACCAGCGGGTTATCCGGGCGGAAACTGATGCTGTCATTCACGCCACGGGTGGGCGCGGCGTAGATCGGGAAGTTGTTGTCGGTGGCCTGTTTTTCATAGTACGCCTGCACCTGGCGAATCACATCGGCCTGACCGGCCAGCAGTGCGCCGATACGCACGCTGTCTTCCGGAGTGACGATGATTTTGATGCCATCAAGGTTAGCGCGGCCCTGCTGGGCGATGTTTTTCGGCCCCCAGTTGTAGTCTTTGCGCACCACCAGGTCGACTTCGCGTCCCAGTTTTTCATCTTTCACCACAAACGGGCCGGAACCGATGATATGACGTGCATCGCCCAACTGGTCGAAGTTACGCGCCAGGGTGCTGAGTGACACCAGCCCGGAACCGATGGTGGCGGTGCCCTGCAGGAAGCCCGGCGACGGTTTTTTAAAGAAGAACTTTACCGTCAACGGGTCGATGACTTCGCTGCGCAGGTAGTTGTTGATCACTTCAGAAACTGGCAGGCGGTTTTCTTTGTTGCCGAGGCCATAGGTGTCGAAATTTTTCGCTACGGCATTGGCATCCAGCGGTGTGCCGTCGGAGAAAGTGACGCCGGGACGAATTTTGAAGGTGTATTCGGTTTTATCGGCGTTGGTGGTCCAGCTTTCGGCGATCCACGGTTCGACCTGCAGGGTTTCCGGGTTCTGCCAGGTCAGTTTGTCGGTAATCTGGTTGAGAATGCCGCCGTTAGGATAGAAACCGCCAGCAGGCGGATAGAGATTGGTGTGTGCCTGCTGTTCCAGGTAGATCAGGGTGCCGCCTTTACTGGCTTCGGCTGCGTAACCCGTGGCGATCCCGGTGAAAGAGGTCATCAATACGCCCAGAGTCAGTGCGCGCTGCACGGCATTCAGGCTAAATACGTTCGGCATGGTGAATTCCTTTTTTCTCAACGATTATTGGTTATGCCTCTATCATCTGGTTCGCCAGGTCAGGAGAGAAGAAAGGAATTCTGCTAACTATTTGCGGAAACAGTATTTGAGTGTGGGGAGCGACAGGGCGTTGCCTGAATGATCGAGCGCATCGGGGCGACCATGCCGCGTTCCTCCGCGGACAAGCCGCTCCGGAGCCATCGTCATGTTTCCCCTCGGTTGGGTTTGTCGGGTATCTGTGGGGAAAACGGGAGAGTGGTAACAGGAAAACAGGAGTGAATACCTGTGTGGTATTCACTCCCGGAGACTATCAGAACAGATCGACGCGCACATCCACGCCAACGGTTCGGCCCGCATTAACCTGGGCATAGCCCGTGCCGCCGCTCAGGAAGCCGTAAGTGCGGTAACGGCGGTCAAATACGTTATCCAGATACGCCGCCACATTGACGCGGTCGGTGGCCTGCCAGCCAAGACGCAGGTCGGTGGTGGAGTAGGTTCCCTGACGCAGATCGTTATCACCGTCGAAGTAGTGCGGACCGACCACATTGACCGCCACGCGCGGCATCAGTGCACCGAATGGGGTGTTAATGGTGCCGGTGACGCTGGTGCCGGCGCCGAAGCGCGGAACGAACGGCACACGTTTGTCCTGATAGCGTTCACTGTCGCTGGTGAATTCAGAACGCACATAGTTACCGTTAATATTCCATGCCCAGCCTTCGGTGAACTGCCAGGTGTTGCTCAGTTCCACACCAGTGGCATCTGCGCTGCCGGCATTGACCAGCGTCTGATAGCCCACCGAGCCATCGCTGAGCAGCTGCATATTTTTGGTATGCGTATGGAATACCGCGCCCTGCAACTGAACCGGACCTTCCTCATAACGCGTGCCGATCTCATAAGTTACAGAACGTTCAGCATCATAAGGTGAGGCCGTATTGCTGGTCGGCGGCGTAATGCTGTAGCCGGTTGGTTTGTAGCCCTGCGCAATACGTGTGTAAACGCGCAGTGCTGGGGTGAACTGATAACCTGCAGAAATCTGGCCTAACAGCTGATCGTCGCGGGTGTTACCTTCAGCTGAGTAGCTGTAGGCCGCGAAAGTGGAGGTGTTTATCCCGGAATTGGTGTAGCGCGTTTTCGCTTTATCGTGGGAGTAGCGCAGGCCACCGCCAAGATCAAACTTATCGGTCACATGCCAGGTCAGATCGCTATACGCGGCCAGCGTTTCTGCTTCGGTGTTGGCGCGGGTATCAGCGATCGTGAAGCCTGAGTAGTCATAACCATATTTCAGTCTTTCGTTGGTATCCTGACGATACAAACCAAACACCATATCGACCGTATTATCGCCCTGCGTGGCAGCACGCAGTTCCTGCACATTCTGGTTCCAGCTTTCATTAAACTTAGCCAGTGACACACTGTACGGGAATTCGCGATCGAACGTCTGCTGTTGCCAGGCGCTCATCAGCGTAAACACCCAGTTGTCGGTGGTGTAGCGACCACTCAGTGACTGGCTGTGGGTACAGCGGCGCAAGTGCGGATCGCCGAAACCGTCGCTAACTTCCAGGGTGCGCGATTTCGGGTTGTTGAACAGCATATAGGTGTCCTGCGTGGCATGGGTACACTCTTCCGTTACGCCAGCATTGACTTCCCATGGCTGATCATCCGGTGCCAGACGCAGGCGTACATTACCGACGTTAGCGCGGGAACCACCCAGATTATCCGTGCCGGTGGCCGGGTTAGTCATCGACCCGTTATCCACCTGGCGCAGCAGGGTAACGCTGCCGTACAGCAGGCCGTCCTGAATCGGGCCGCTGAGATTGACTTTGCCACGATAACCTTCACGGCTGCTGACGCCGCCCTCAACATAGCCACGCGGAGTGCTGTCCGGCTGCTGAGTGACGATATTGATAATCCCGCCCTGAGCGCTTTTCCCGTACAGCGTACCCTGCGGACCACGCAGCATTTCGACACCCTCCACATCACTCAGCAGTTGCATTGAGTAGGTGGAAAGCTGTGGCACACCATCAACATAGAAGGTGGTCGCCGGATTGTACGGGTCCTGCGCAGAAGAGACGCCGCGCAGTGAAATGGACGGGAACAGCAGGCTGCCCTGGTTACCGGTATACAGCCCCGGCAGCACGCGGGATAACTGCTCGGTGCTGGTGACATTGGCATCGGTCAGTTCCGGCGCCGTCACTTTTACTGACGACACGTTTTTGGCTGATGCTGAGTTAGCTGACTGCTTACTGGCGGTAACCACCAGCGTTTCTTCTTTATTATCGGTAGAGCTTGTCTCTGCGGCATGCGCGAAAGACGTCAGCAGCAGGCTGCTGATAATCAGAGGGGTAATTCGATAAATATGCATGTGTGCATCCCTGAATCGTAAGAATCGCCCCGAGTCTATGTCAGCGCAGCGTAAAATTTGTTGCACCTTACGTGCAGAAATTGCACGATAAAGTTAAATAAAAATCATTATCATTGGAGGGGTTATGACGGAACACAACCTGAACGACAATAAGTTGCCGCCGATGGACTTCCTGCAACTGACGTCACGCATCAGCCTGCGCTGTGTCGAGGCGACGCTGGAGCATGATGTGGAGTTTAAAGGCGAGTACGGTCCGCATCTGTCGCTGGTGATGATGCTGGAAGGGGCCGGGCACTTTATGCTGAACCAGCAGGGACCGCAGCACTACCGGCCGCAGTCGTTCTGGCTGTCGTTTTCGCAGCACAACTGCTGTGGTTATGACTTCTTTCCGCGCCACCATTTTTATCATCTGCTGATGATCGAGTTTTCCGCCGAACTGATTGAGCAGATTGCGGCCTGTGGTCTCGGTCCGGCAGGTCAGGCCTGGGTGCGTTCCGCCGCGCTGACGGATGAACTGAGCCGTCAGATGCAGGCGCTGCAGCAGGGATTGCACGATCGTTCACCGCTAGGTCTGCTGCATCTGGAGAGTCTGGCGCTGGAAGCGTTGTGGCTGGCCCTGCGCGAGCTGCAGCAGCAACAGCTGACGCAGAAAAATCTGCCAGTGGCACGCACCTATCACCGCGAACGCAAACGCCTGATCGCCGCACGTGACTATATCGGTCAGAATGCCGCTCAGCCGTTATCGGTCGAGGATGTGGCAAGTTACGCCGGGCTGAGCCAGATGACGCTGAAACGTGGTTTCCGCGCCATGTTTGGCATTACGCCGTGGAACTATGTGATTGAGTGTCGTCTGCGCGAAGCACAGCGGCTGCTGGAGAGCAGCCCGCTGTCATTAAATGATATTGCGCTGCACTGCGGTTTCGCCCATGCCAGCCATATGACGCGCTTTTTCCAGCGCAAATACGGTCAGACGCCGGGGCGGTATCGCAGTACAAGTGAGCAAACCCTCAGCGCAAATTAAGCCACCCAGCCATCGCCTGTAACATAGCATTCCGGTGGTTTTGCAGATAGAAGTGACCACCAGGATAGCAGTGTAGCTTGCTACGCTCATCGCCATAGCGCAGCCATTCACTCATGGTCGTCACACTCACTTCGGCATCGCTGTCGCCACAAAACGCCTGCAGTGGCAGCCCCAGTGCGCGATCGTCCTGACGCCAGGCGTAGCGCTCGGTCAACGTGAAGTCGGCACGTAACGCCGGTAAAAACAGCGCCAGCAACTCCTGATGCTGCAATACGTCCGGTGGCGTGCCGTCCAGTCCCTGCAGCTCCTGCGCCAGTTCGCGGTCATCCATCAGATGGCGCAACGGCTGGGGTGTCGGATGATGCGGCGGGCGGCGACCAGAGACAAACACGCCCTGCAACGTCTCGCGTGGCAGTTGCTGTGCCAGTTCAAACGCCATCAGCGCGCCAAGACTGTGGCCGAGTAGTGCATAAGGCTGCTGACAGAACGGCGACAGTACCGCGTTCAGTTCCGCGACTAATGCGGCGACCTCGGTACGTGCCGCTTCGCTAAAGCGGCTGGCGCGGCCCGGCAGTTCCACCGGGCACAGTTGCAGACCAAGCTGACGGGCGGGTTCCTGCCACTCGCGCCAGCTGGCCGCATTGCCGCCGGCATGATGGAAACAGAATACCGGCATTCCGCCATCAGCCTGTGGCAAACCAAACGGCAGCCAGCGCGTGGGCGTCACAGCCGGTGGTGCAGGGGGCTGACGCAGGGCATCAACCAGCCAGCGTTGCAGTGTGGCGCGTTGCTGACGCAGGAAGAAATGGCCGCCATTCACGCGTTTGATGGTGGTATGGCCGCTGAGATGCTGCTGCCAGCGCAGCATACTGGCGACCGGCACCAGCGCATCGTCCTCTGCCAGTACCAGCACCGCTGGCACCGCCACGCTGACACTGCTGGCGACCTGATAGTGCTCCGCCAGCGCACAGTCGGCGCGCAATGCTTTACCGACAGTCTGCATCATCTCCTGATCGAGCAGAATGCTGTCCGGCGTACCGCCCAGACGGCGCACTTCGGCGACAAAGTCGGCATCGCTGCATTCAGATACGCGCTGCGCCAGCGCAATATCCGGGGCCGGGCAGGCCATCAGAAACAGCAGACGCGGTGGACGGTTTAAACGGCTGAAATGGCGCGCCAGCTCAAAGGCGACTTTACAACCGAGACTGCATCCCAGCAGCGCCCACGGCTGATGGCTGTAGGGTTCAATCTGCTGCGCCAGTTCTGCCACCAGATCCGCCATGCGCCGCTGCGGCGCATCATCGATACGGTTTTCCCGCCCGGCGGGTTGCAGGGCGCAGAAACGCCAGTCGGCGGGCCAGCCGTCGCCATTGCCCCAGTCGCGATACACCGATGCGCCGCCGCCCGCATACGGCAGCGCAAACAGATTAAGCGCCGCATCCGTCGCGGGCTTTCCCAGCGGAAACACCGGATTATCCGCGCCATTCACCACCTGGTCCAGCCGCTGGCTGCGATGACGCAGGGCGGCCAGCAGTGTTTCCGGCAGCGTGTCTGACGTGTTCGTATCTGCCGGTTTACGCCAGTGATAGCAGACGTAATCGGCATCGCCGCGTGCCAGCGCCTGATAAATCGGCGTGCCGGGCAGGGCGAAGTAATTACGCAGCTCGTCGACATTGGCAGGGGTTGCCAGCGTCTGGCTGGCCTGTTGCAGACGCTCAATCACTTTGTCGCCCGCGCTGCGCCGTGCCGCCATCACCTGCTGACGAATCGACCAGCCGCTGACTTTGCTGAAGCCGAGCTGAGTCAGCGTGCTTTCGATATCCGCCAGCGACTGACGGGCGAAAATATCGCTGTAGAAGAAGTCGCCGCCGGGTTTCAGTACGCGCCACACCTGACGGAAAAATGCCGCCAGATCGGCATACGCGCCGGAGGACTCAATATTCAGCACCATATCGACACTGTTATCCGCCTGTGGCAGCTGGCAGGCATCCGCCAGCTGAAAGCGCAGCCGTGGCTGGCGATGACGCTGGCGGCAGAAGTTGATATTGCTGCTGCTTAAATCGACGCCGGTGACACTCAGCGGTCGCCATTTCTCCACCAGCAGCGCCGCGCTGCCGCCGCGTCCGCAGCCGACATCAAGAATATGGCGACCATTCACCGGCTGATCGCCAATCAGTTGCATCACCAGCTGGCGCTGGGTATCCCCGGGCGACAGCGCCGGGCCATCAGCAGGCTGGTAGCCCCAGTTCAGGAACAGGGCGTGCTCGGCCAGTCCGGCGGCGTCGAGCAGGTCGGTCAGCTGCTGGTATGCATCATCAGTGTTTGCCATGCGGGTTATCCGTAACAGGTTGCGCCGCGTACTCACGCGGATCGGGGAAAGGTTTCACTGGCGCAGAAAACGCCGTGGTTTGCGGTACGCCAGCATTGCGCATCAACATGATCCAGGCTTCGCCATGCTGCTGCCAGCCTTCGCCGCTCTGCCACCAGGGTTCGTTGTCCGCCACTAAATCGCGCAGGGCGCTGAGAATGGCGACGGGGAAATCGTGTTGCGTCGCTTCAACCAGATTCGGTGCCTGTGCCGCGCCAAACACGATGCCAGTTGGCTGCTGGTTGTAGTGGCTGTCGCGGTGCAGTTCCGGTGACAGCAGCCACGATGACGCGACGCCATCCTGCTGATAATCCGGCGCATAAATCGAATGGCTCCACACCACCGGACCAAAACTGCTGGTCAGGCAGACATTGCCCTCGGTGCCGCCGATGGTGATGCGGTGCATCACCAGACTGTGATGATCCGGATCGCGCGGATCGAGGGTGGTTTGCAGGTTAATGCACATCGGAATACCGGCAAACTCGCCCTGCATCTGACGAAACGGCCACAGCGGTGCGCCGGGCGCACGTGGCGGCAACTGGTGGGTATGGCAGATGACAGGCGCGAGGCCGCCAATCGCACGGCTGATAATATCCAGCGAGGAGTAAAGCAGTTGCAGGCTGGTGGTCAGCTCGATAAAGGCCGGACGCTGGCGGCTGGCACTCTGACGGGCATAGTCGATAAAACTGGCGACAGCGGGCAGCGCCGGATAGAGCGTATTGACGTGGTAACGCACGCCATGCTGCTGCGCCAGACTCTGCAAACGGCGGATATCGCTGAGATGCACCGGATGCTCCTGCAGCACGGCGATACCGCGCTGCATGAGCTGTTCGGCAATGGTTGACCCTTCGCCACCGACGATGCGGCTGCGAATCGCCACACAGGCGAGGTCGATATCCGCAGGCAGTTGATCCACCTGCGTGTACAGCGGCACCTGCAGTTGCTGCGCCAGCAGGCGCGATCGCTCACTGCCACGCGCCACGATACCCGCCAGCTGGAACTCGCTGCTCTGGCGGCTGAGCGCCGCCAGATAGTGTTCACCAAAGCGCGTACCGCAGACGATAACCCGATACGGTTTGTTCATTACGCCTCCTTTCTCGCCTGTTGCGCCAGGGCGATAATCTGCTCATCCGGCGGCAGCAGCTCATGCAGCGGTGCATGCCACGCATCCGGCACCTCCGCCAGTGTCTCGAGCAGTTGTTGCAGTGTCATGATGGCAATATCGCCCAGCTCTTCCGGCAGCGTGCCGCGCAGCAGGTCAATGTTAAACAGCAATGCGCTCTCTTCCTCCAGCGCCTGCAGATGCAGCGGCGTCAGCGGTTGCGCGGCGTATTCGTACGTCGGCATGCCGAGCAGCGGGTCGGAGGTTTCCGGGATGGAGTAGGCCTGGCGCACCCCCAGCAGGCTGGTAAAGGCCACCGGCAACTGCTGCAGCCAGTGTGCTTCCTGGTTACTGCCCGGCAGATGCTGATCCTGATGCTGCTGACGCTGTTGTGCCAGCTGACGCGCCAGTTCGACAAAGCTGCCGTCGCCAACATCCAGCGTCAGCGGCGCGACGGTGGTGGCATCGGCGATCAGCTGTGACGCATGCGCATGCAGCGGCAGACGGTCAGTAAAATCGAGACGCAGACTGAAGCGCGGCTGGCTGGCCCAGTCACGCAGCACCAGACCCCAGGCTGCCAGCAGCAGATCGGTGCCGCTGACGCCATGGTGTTCGCCCGCGCTTTTCAGCGGCAGCCACTGGCTGGCTGGCAGCGCCGCGCGCCAGATAGCAAAGCTGCCCGCGGTGTTATCCTGCCAGGGCAGCTGCGGTGCTGTAGGCAGTTCACGCGCTTGTACCTGTGCCGCAGCGGTATTCGCCAGTGCCAGCAGGCTGTGGTGATAATCCTGCGGGGTAAATGCCAGTGTGGGCAGAGGGGCATCCGGCTGATGAATAAAACCGTCCAGCTCGCGCAGCAGCACGCGGAAACTTTCGATATCAACCAGCAGCGTATTCAGCGCCAGGTGAATGCGATAACCCTGCATGCTGTCGCTGACTGCCAGCACGATATGCGGCGGCTGTTGCAGATCGAACGGATGGTGTGACAGCTGTTCGCGCAGCGTCAGCTGTTCCGCTTCCAGCGCCTCAGCAGACAGATTGCGCCAGTCGTAGCGCTGCAGTGTCAGTGGCGCAACACTCTCCGGCACACTGATTTCACCCTGACTGTTGATTGCGGCACGCAGCATTGGATGACGTGCCAGCAGGCGCTGCCAGCCTTCCGCGAACGCTTCCAGCGGGAAATCGTGCGGCTTGTTGTACTCGACATACAGCAGACGCGGTGCGCTGCTGTGCTGCTGCCAGCGCAGATGCTGCAACGGTGTCAGCAGCAGACGGGTGGTGGCGGTCGCTTTACGCTGAATATCGCCACGCTGATCCAGCCAGCCCGGCTGGGTGCTTTCCAGTTCATCCAGCGCCCGGCGCAGCAGTGAACTGTTGTCAGGTTGCACATCCAGTTGCTGACGTAGGGCGGCGACCAGTTCGCGCACGCTGGCGGCACGGAATACGCTTTCTGCGTTCAGCTTCACGCCAAGGTCGCGTCCGAGGGTTTCATTCAGGTCGAGGAACAGCAGCGAGTCGAGGCCCAGCTGTACCAGATTGCTGTCTGGCGTAATCAGTTGCTCATCACAGCTCAGCTGACGCGCCAGGGTTTCGCGCACATAGCGTTCCAGTTGCCGTTCAGCACCGGCGGTATTGTCTGCTGCTGGCGTGGTGGTGGTATGCGCCGGGTCGATAAAGGCGGCAAAACGGTAAGCATCACCGGCTGCCAGTGTGCCACGCGCCAGTTTCTGCCAGTCGACCTGCATTGCCGCCACCATCGGCTGATCGCCTGCGCGTGCCGTCTGCAACAACGCCAGGCCGCTGTGCGTATCCAGCGCCGCCATGCCGCCCTGCGCCAGTTTTTCCACCAGTTGCGCTGACGCAGATTCGGTGATCTGCCAGTACCCCCAGGCTACCGCCAGCGTGTCGTGGCCACGGGCGCAGCGCTGGTGTGCCAGATGTTCCAGCGCACCACAGGCTGCGGCGTGTGCCGCCTGGCCGTCCGGCCCCAGCACCGACGCGGCGGAAGAGAAGTAGACCGTCTGTGCCGGTTGCAGACGCGACTGCCAGCTATCCAGCAACTGTGCCGCACCGAGGCGGATGTCCAGTGTCTGTTGCAGCGTGCGCCAGTCGAGACGCGCCACCGGCATATCATTCACCACGCCTGCCAGATGCCACAGAGTGTTGATCGGCTGCTGCTGCGCCGCCAGCCGCTCCAGCGCGGCAGTAAAGGCGGTTGGATCGCTGATATCGGCGTGGCTGTCGATCACCACCTCAACACCGCGCTGACGCAGATCGTCGAGCAGGAATTGCTGATGCCTATGCGGTGCCCGGCGTGCCAGCAGCACCAGTTTCTCAGCACCCTGATCCACCAGTTGCTGCGCCAGCGCCAGCCCCAGTGGCGACAGACCGCCGATCAGCACATGGCAGCCTGAAGTCTGGGTGATCGCCACTGCCGGTGCCGCGCTCTGTAACTGTACGCTGTACCAGCTGCCATCCTGCCAGCGCAGCTGATCCGCCGCGCAGGCCATCAGACGCGCGGCGAGGGCATCGTCCAGCTGGCGATCTGCATCATCCAGCAAAGTAATCTGGCGCTGCGGATACTCATGGCGGGCGACGGCCAGTAAGCCCGGCAGCCAGCTGGCGGCATGCGCTTCACCTGTTGTCTGCAACAGTCCTGGCGCACGCAGCAGCAGATCGTTGCCGCTGGCCAGCTGTTGCTGCAGCTGGTTAAAGAAACTCTCCTGCTGGTCGGCGTGGGCAGGCACCTGCAGCGTTTGCCACGGCTGCTGCGTGCCACTTTGCGGCAACGCAACGGGCTGCCATTGCCAGTGATACAACGCACCCTTCTGCCGCCACGGACGTGGCAGAGACTGCGGCCGCGGCGTGGTCTCGACACCAGCAACACGCGCCGGACTCAGCTGCGCACTGAACAGCTGATGCTCACCGCTAAACGCCTGCACGCTGTGTGACTGCTGATGCAGGGTGAGGGTCAGCGGATCACTGGCACCCTGTGGATCGCAGTGCCACTGCACATGGCTGAGACGCTGCGGACGTTCTGTTTCCAGCGCCTGCAGCGCCGCGTTCAGCAGCTGCTGCTCTGACCACTGGTTATCCGCCAGATCGCTGGCGATGCTGATCGTCAGTGTGTTTTCAGCAACGGCGACAGGTTCTGGCTGTGCCGCCGTCTGCTGACTGGCAACACGCGCCACAATAATCTGCTCACCCAGCGCGGCGGCAGGCTGATCGGCGGTCGGGAAGGCGGCACTCTGAACAAATCCGGCATCGGCCAGCGCGGCCTGCCAGTCCTGCTGCGAGGCGAACAGCTCGCCATGGCGCAACGCGGTATCGCTGATCGGCGGCACCAGTGCGCCAAAGACAAAATCGAACAGCTTTTTCGGTGCAGTGATTTCACGCATCAGCAGCAGACCGCCCGGTTTCAGCACGCTGGCGAGATTGCGCAGCATCTGGCGCAGATCCGCCGCATTGTGCAGCACGTTGGCGGCGACAATCGCATCGTACTGCTGGCGTGGCAGTCCCTGCTGCTGCGCCGGTTGTTCCATATCAAACGGCAGATAATCGATAAACGGATATGCAGCGAACTTTTCGCGCGCCCGTTGCAGGAACAGGGTGCCGAGGTCGGTATAGCTGTAGTGCTCACAGCTGCCCTGCGGTAACGTCTGCAAAATACCGTGGCTGGTGCCGCCAGTGCCCGCGCCAATCTCCAGAATGGCGATGGGTTGTTCGCTGTGGCTGGCGAGTGCGGCCATGGACGACGCGGCGATGGCGTTAAAATAGCGTGACCAGGGTTGCTCGCGGTACATATGCTCGACATCGGCCGTGGACGCGGCGGGGAACACCACGCTGACCGGATCGACATCGCCGCGCAGCATCGCACCCAGTTGCGGCCCGGTGCGGGCAATCAGCTGCGCCAGATTGTTGTAACCTGCAGCGCGCATTCGCATCAGCCAGCCGTCAACATCAATCGCCGCCGGACGCAGTTCGCCATACCACCGTTCGCCATCCTGCTGCCGCTGCTGTACCGCGCCGCTGGCGGCGAGATCGCGCAGCAGGCGTTGCATCAGTTCATGGTAGCGCGGCGGAATATGCGCCAGTGACATCAGTTGGTCGATGCTCAGATACTGCTGTGGTTGTTGCAGTAACTGCATCTGTTGCAGCATCTGGCTGACATAGTGCTGGTGCAGCGCGTCAACGCAGCGATCTTCCTCTGCCAGCAGTGACAGATCCAGTTCCGCACCGCGTTCGCTGGCGGTCTGCAGTGCGCTGTTGCACAGTGCCTGCCAGCTGTCGCTGACCGCGGGCGTCGCCACGGTTTCGCTGTTCGGGTGCCAGCAACGTTCGCCATCAAATGGCGTCACCGGCAGCAGGGCGCGCTGATGGCTGCTGGCGATCAGGCCGCGCCATTCCGGTGTGCTGCGGCCCAGCTGATCCTGCAGTGCGGCGGGGGTGTCGCTGCCAATACTGGCGTGGTGCGCGGTAATCCCGGCATCCGTGCTGACAGACTGCAGCGATGCCACACCTTCGGCGATATCCAGCAGCAGTGCCTGCCAGCCGTCGACATCACTGGCGCTCAGCAGCAGACGGTGGTTAAACAGCGAACGATGGTAAAAACTGGTGGCGGCATAAGCGTGCGCATCGAAGCCCGCTTCACGGTCGCTGAGACGTAACAGATGCTGTTGCGCCAGCGCGCGCAGGCTCTGTTCGCTGCGCGCGGAGAGCAGCAGGTGCAATGGCTGCGAGTCATCACCGCTGACGTTATGTTGTGGTGCGGCTTCGAGAATGGCATGGGCGTTACTGCCGCCAATACCAAATGAACTGACCGCCGCACGGCGTGGCGTGCTGCTGTTCCACGATTGCAGCTGTTGCGGCACATAGAACGGTGTTGAGGCGAAATCAATCGCCGGGTTCGGCTTCGCGAAATTAAGACTTGGCGGGATCTGACGCTGCCAGATCGCCAGCCCGGCTTTCAGCAGACTGGCGATACCGGCGGCAGTATCGAGATGACCCACATTGCTTTTCAGCGAGCCAATCGCGGTTTGCTGCGGCTGCGGTGACCACGGCGACCAGGCTTCGGTCAGCGCACTGATCTCCAGCGGATCGCCCAGCGGCGTGGCGGTGCCGTGGGCTTCCACCAGACCAATGGTATCGGCGTCGACATCCGCCAGCGCCAGCGCGTCACGAATCACATCGCGCTGGCCGCTCAGCGACGGCGCGGTGTAGCCCGCTTTGTCGTTGCCATCGTTATTGATTGCGGTGCCACGGATCACCGCCATAATCGGGTCGCCATCCTCAATGGCACGATCCAGACGCTTCAGCAGTACCACCGCTGCGCCATTGCCGACCAGTGTGCCATTCGCGTCGGCATCAAACGGCCGGCAGTGACCGTCGGCAGAGAAGATCATCCCTTCACGGTAGAAGTAACCGGCCTGTTGCGGGAAGCTGAGGCTGGCGCCACCAGCCAGCATCATATCGGCGTCGCCGCTGGCAATGGCTTCACAGGCCAGATGGGTGGCAATCAGTGAGCTGGAGCAGGCAGTCTGCACGGTATACGCCGGACCACGCAGGCCCAGCTTATAGGCGACGCGCGTTGCCAGATAATCCTTGTCATTGCCCATCAGTTTCTGAAACACCTGCGGCGAGACAATCTGTTGGGCATCCTGGCGTTGCGGCAGCTGATACGTACTCATACGTGATGAGCCAATCACGCCGGTGCGGGCGCTGAGGGTGGCAGGGGAGTAACCGGCCATCTCCAGCGCTTCCCAGGCGCACATCAGGAACAGTCGCTGCTGCGGATCGATATTCTCGGCTTCCTGGCGTGAATAACCAAAGAACTGCCACTCGAAGCGGTCAGCATCTTCCACCACTGCGGCGGCGGGCACATAGTCCGGGCGTTTCAGTAACGCCGGGTCGACGCCTGCGCGTTGCAGGGCGTCGGCATCAAAACGGGAAATTAACTCTTCGCCATCGGCGATACGGCGCCAGAATTCAAAAACAGATGCTGCACGCGGGAAGCGGCAGCCCGCACCAATAATGGCTACCGGCAATGTGTCGCCATACTGGCGGGTAAACTGTTCGGAATCGAATGAGTTCATGCGTTTACTTTTCCATGTTTATGCAAACAAAAATGATGAACAACGTGCTTTCATGCTTCTCAGTTAAACGGGCGGCCCCGGTGCTCAGCTTCCCTCCCCATAAAATGGGGGAGGGTCAGGGAGGGGGAACAAACGCCGCTGAGCCGTCATTTCCCCCATCCCAGCCTTCCCCCGCGACGCGGGGGAAGGCGCGGTCAGTGCATCGTTATCCGTCGGTGCGAGTGTTAACCGATCAGCATTAAGCAATGTGTAACGCTTAACGCTGACGTTGCTGGCGGCGACGCTGGCGCGCCTGACGCCGTTCAGCAATATCACTGGCGCTTTCGGTCTCCGTCTCCTGCTGGCGCGTCAGCCAGTTAGCCAGCGCGCGCGCATTAGGACGGTTAAACAGCTCCACCACTGGCAGCGAAATCTGCAGCTTCTGCTGCAGTAACTGGCGCAGACGGATCAGGTGCAACGAGGTCGCACCGGCTTCAAAGAAGTTGCTGTTGTCCGGCACCTTCTCCAGTCCGGCGATCTGCTGCAGCTGCTGGCAGATCACGGCCGTCAGTGCGTCGCTGTCACTGTCCGATACCGCCTCATCCGGCTGGCTGTCATCGGCTGACGGCGCAACCGCCCGGGTGCTGGGCGACTGCCACTGATAAGCCGGCAGCAGGGCGCTGAGATCCTGTTGCCAGAGATCGCCACACACCGCCAGCATGCTCAGCAGTTCGCAGTAGCTGGCAAACATCTCGTCGGCCAGTCCTGCCGGGAACAGCGCATCGACGCAGTCCCAGCTGAACACCAGCTCACCACGACGCTCCACCACCTGATGGTCAATCCACACCTGCGGTGTCTGGCTGACACTCCAGCCAAACTCGCCCAGCCAGTCGGCGGCGACACTGCGGTCGCTGCCCTGGGCATCGACCCCCAGCCCGCTGGTAAACACTACTGGCATTGCCACAGCATCGACCCGGCCACGACGGCGCGCCGCTTCACGCAGCACGCGCACGGCGGACACCTCGCTGTGACTGAGGTCATCCCACAGCTGCTGTTGCAGTGCGGCGGCGCGGGTCAGGAAGTCCGCTTCCCCGCGCATATCGCAGGCCAGCAGGCTCAGTGAGGTAAAGTCACCGACCAGCATGGGCAGCTGTGGGTGGATATCCGGACGCTGGAACAGCGTCAGATTCAGGGTGAAGTGCGCCTCGCGGCTCCAGTTCGCCAGCACGTGGCTCCAGACGCTCAGCAGCAGCGCATTCGGCGTGATGCCGGCATCTGCGGCACGCTGGCGCAGGGTGCTCCACTGATCGGCGCTGAGTCGCGCTTCGCGGCGGATAAAGTGTGGCGTATCGATGTGCTCCGGTTGCTGCGCCAGCGGCAGCAGCGGCCCGGCAGGCAGGGTATCGAGACGATCCAGCCAGTAGTTCAGCGCATTGTTCCAGCTGGCGCGTTGCGGCCATTTCTCCTGTGCCAGCACATAGTCACGGAAACGAATGGTCAGCGGCGGCAGCTCACTCTCTGGCTGACGTGCCAGCTGCGCCCATTCGGAGAGCAGCATCACCATCGAACGGCCATCGCAGATCAGGTTATCGAGGCTGATGCACAGACGAATACGCTGATCGCTCAGCTGTCCGGCGCGCACGCTGAACAGCGGCCAGCGCGTGGTGTCATGCACTTCATGGCTGAGATCGTCACGCACCTGCTGCTGCCACTGTTCGCGTTGTGCGGTGCTGGCATGGCGCAGATCCTGACACTGGATTGCGTACTCCGGCACCTGTGCCAGTACACGCTGATAACCGGCCTCGTCGATCACCGCACGCAGCATGTCGTGGCGCAGCACCAGACGCTGCCAGGCGTTTTGCAGTGCATGGTGGCTGAGGTCATCAACGTCGATTTCCACATACAGATGGGTGGAGACACCGCTGAGCGTCAGGCCGCTCTGACGGCCAATCCAGTATGCCTGCTGCACATCGGTCAGCGGGAACGGCTGGTGACGGCGGGCATCATCCGCCTGCCACTGTTGCTGTTCCTCCTGCCACAGCGGCGCGGCGGCGACGTTGGCAGCGAAATCGGCAAAGCGCGGGCTGATAAACAGATCGCGCAGCGCCACCTGACGTTGCAGCTGATGGCGGATTTTCTCCACCAGTCGCACCGCTGTCAGGCTGTCGCCGCCAGCTTCAAAGAAGTGCGCTTCTGCGGCTGGCGTTTCACCGTTCAGCAATTCCGCCCACAGCGCGGCGAGGTGGGCATCCAGTCCCTGCCACTGCGGTGCAGGCTGGCCGGATGCGGCTTTCGCACCGCTGTGCGGACGTGGCAGCAGGGCGCGAGCCACTTTGCCGGTCGGGCTGAGCGGTAACGCATCCAGCGCAATCAGGATCTGCGGCACCATATAACCCGGCAGCAGCGTCGCCAGATAGTCGCTGACTTTGGTCGGCGCGAACTGCCACAGGCTGTCCGGCATCTGCGCCATCAGCAGGTGCAGACCGCTGTTGTCCAGCTGTGGCAGCGTCAGTGCCGCCTGCTGCTGGTAGCCCTGCTGCTCCAGTTGCTGTTGCCACTGTGCGGCACTGAGCAGCGGCAACGCCTGCTCGCGACGGCTGTCCTCCAGCTGACTGTAACCCGCCTCCAGCAGCGCAACGGTGGCCAGCTGGAAGGTGCTGTTACGTGTCATTTCTGGTGCCAGCAGCCAGCCGCCAGGACGTAGCAGGCTGGCAATTCGCTGCAGCAGACGCGGCACATTATGGCTGCGGTGCAGGGCGTTAAACGCCAGTACCAGATCGTAGTGATGACGGTTGACCTCCTGCTGCGCCAGCGGCTGCTCGCTGTCCAGCACGCTGTAGTGAAGGTGGTGGTGCAGCTGATGAGCGGCGGATGAGGAAAGACGCGTCTGCGCCTGCTGTACCAGCAGACGTGAGGCGTCGCTGAAGTGATACTCCAGCCCGACGTCCGCCAGCTGCGCCAGCAGTTCATGGCTGGCAACACCGCTGCGGCCACCCAGTTCAAGGATGCGCGGTGCGCGTCCCAGCTGCTCGGCCAACTGACGGATCAGCGCGGCCAACGCATGGTTGACCGGCGCGCTGAGCGGGTTGGCCTGCGTCAGCTGTTCCGGCGACAGTGCGTCATCATCGCTGTAGAACAGCTCCAGTGCGCTGGCTTCACCGCGCAGAATGCGCAGACGATCGGCCGCGCCGCTTTGCAGTCGTACCAGAGCTTCACGTGGCAGTCCGGCGGCAGCAGCCTGACTCAGCAGGGTGTCCCAGCCAGGCGTGGTGTTCTGCGCCTGTTGCTGCCACTGCTGCGCCAGCGTGCGGAACTCATCCGTTGGATTGAGTGCGGTATCACCGGCAACCGCCAGCGTATCGGCAATGGCACGTTCGCCGAGCTGATCGATCAGCGTCCAGAACTGTTGCAGATCGGCGTTATGCGGCTGATCCGGCTGCTGTGCCAGCAGCGCACGGGCATCGGTAATCAGCTGTGCGCCATCCTGCAGCGCAGGTTCGGCGGTTAACTGCTGGCTGAGGGTTTGCGCCTCAGCAGACAACACCAGCCAGGCGGCAAGGCGTTTTTCACCACGCTCGTTCCCCACGGTATCCACCACCGCGTCACGAATTGCCGGATGCTGCTGCAGCGCGGCTTCGATTTCACCCAGTTCGATACGGTTACCGGCAATTTTCACCTGATGATCGCGGCGGCCAAGGAACTCCAGCGTGCCGTCCGGCCAGTAGCGTGCCAGATCGCCGGTGCGGTACAGCCGTTCACCGCGATGTTCGATAAAGCTGGCGGCGGTGCGTTCGGCATCGTTCTCATAGCCCAGCGCCACACCGTGGCCGGCAATAAACAGGTCGCCGCTGACATAATCCGGACGGTCACGCAGTTGGCTGTCCAGTACGTGATACGCCTGGTTGGTCAGCGGGTAGCCGTACGGGATGCTGTTCCACTGCGGCTGCACTTCATCGACGATAAACCAGTTCGACCAGATTGAGGCTTCGGTCGCGCCACCCATCGCCACGAGTGTGGCGTCAGGCGCATGGTTTTGCAGACGTGCAGGCAGGTGCAGCGGTATCCAGTCGCCGCTAAGGAACACGCGGCGCAGACCCGCCAGCGCCTGCTGATGGTAATCCGCTTCCGCCAGTAATAGGTCAAGCAGGGCGGGCACCGAGTTCCATACTGTGACATTGTCACTTTTAATCAGCTGCAGCCAGCGTGCCGGATCGCGTGTGGCTTCGGCTTCCGGCAGCACCAGCGTACCGCCAGCGGCAAAGGTGCCGAAGATATCCCATACCGACAGATCGAACCACAGCGCAGAAAGTCCCAGCACTGTGTCCTGCGCCGTGACGCCAAAGCGCTGGTTGATGTCCAGCACGGTATTCACCGCGCCGCGATGGTCAATCAGTACCCCTTTTGGCACCCCGGTGGAGCCGGAGGTGTAAATCACATACGCGGCATCGCTGGCGTGACGTGGGATCGCGGGCAGCGTGGTGGCCGTGTGCGGCTGTGCGGCATCGACGGTAATCGTCTGGCCCGCAGCGGCCAGCTGCGCGTGGTATTCCGGCTGTGTCAGCAGCACCCGAATATTGCTGCCCTGCACAATGGTTTGCAGACGAGCTGCTGGCGTGTCGGCAGACAAGGGAACATAGGCTGCGCCGACCGCCTGAATCGCCAGACAACTGGCAATCTGCGCTGCGCCTTTATGCATCACCACTGCTACACGATCGCCCGGTTTCACCGCGGCAGCCAGTAACTGGCTGGCAATCCCCATGCTCCATTCCGCCAGTTGCTGGTAATTCCAGCGACCTTCGTGGCTCACCAGCGCCGTTGCCTGCGGCTGTGCCGCGGCACGGCGGAAGAACAGCTCATCGAGCGTGGCATCAGACAATGGCGCGGCGGTATTGTTGATCGCCCTGCGTACTGCCTGTTGTGCTGGCGGCAGCAGTGCCGGCAGTGGCTGTTGCCACAACCGGTCATCCGCAGCCAGTTGCTCCAGCAGGCTCGCATAGGCGTCAAACATGGCATCCAGTACGCCAGGCTGGAACAGGTCTTCGACGGCGTCCCAGTTGTACACCAGTGCGCCATCCTGTTCGCTGGCCTGATGATCGAGCCATACCTGCGGCGTCTGGCTGATACCGTGGACAATTTCACCCAGCGGGCTGGCTGCCGCGCCTTTGGTCGGATCGTTCACCCCGAGCTGGCTGGTAAACACCACCGGCATACCCACCAGCGCCTGCTGTTCACGACCACGGTTCCATTCGCGTAACACATCCACCGCGCTGAAACTACGGTACTGCAGGCTCTCCAGCACTTCACCATTTACCTGCGCGGCGCGTTCGGCAAAACTGAGCGGTTGCTGGTGATCCAGCGCCAGCAGGGTGACGGCGGTAAAGTCGCCGACCATCCGTGGCACATCCTCATGCCATGGCAGGCGGTCAAAGATGGTCAGATTGAGGCTAAAGGTCGGTTCGCTGCTCCAGCTGGCCAGCACTTCGGAGAAGGCGGCGATCAGCAGTGAGGCAGGCGTGACACTGTAACCGGAAGCGCGCTCGCGCAGTTTCTGCCAGGCCTCTGCGGGCAGCGTGCGCTGACGGCGGCTGAACTGCGGATGCACCTGCGTCAGGTTCTCAGCCACCAGCGGCAGTTGTGGTGCAGCTGGCAGCGTTGGCAGACGCTGTAACCACCACTCGCGGTCCTGCTGCCACTGCTCAAGGCGCGCCCCTTCGCGGTGATGCTTCGCCAGCACATAATCGCGGAAACTGATGCTGAATGGCTGCAGACCGGCCTGTTGCAGATCGCCATCGGCGCGATACAGCGCCACCAGTTCATCCCACAGGATCTGGCTGCTGGTGGCGTCATTGATCAGCATATCGATACTGATATGCAGGCGGCTGCCGCCCTGTGGCAGACGCGTCAGGCGGATATCAAACAGCGGCCACTGATCGGTTGGCAGCACCTGATGCGACAGCAGCGTGCGCCATTGCGCGCAGTGCTGTGCCGCCTGTTCACTGCTGGCCTGTTGCAGATCGGCGACGGCAATCTGGTACTCCGGCACTTCACGCAGTACACGCTGGCGGCCATCTTCACCAATCACCAGCCGCAGCGCATCGTGACGCTGGACCAGCAGATTCCAGCAGCGTTGCAGACGCGCAATATCCACCGCCTGCGGCGCATCCGCTTCCAGGTAAGCGTGGCAGGCGATGCCGCCCAGTGCATAGTGATCCTGACGGCCAATCCAGTAAGCGTATTGCAGCTCGGTCAGCGGGAACGGTTCATAGCGATCATCGGCCTGATGACTGATGGTCATTTCCGTGCTGGCGCTGGCCGGAACGGCATGTTCCAGCTGTTCGGTCAGCCAGGCGATCAGCCGCGCCGGGGTGCTGTGCTCAAACAGCGCTTTCAGCGGGCAGCTGATACCCAGTTCGCTGTCGCAACGGCGTGAGAAGTCCATAATCAGAATGGAGTCCATCCCCAGCGCCAGCAGCTCGCTGTCCGGCTGAATGTTGTGCGGCGCGATACGCAGCGTGCGCGCCAGTTCGTTACGCACAAAATCGTGGATCACCTGATGCTGTTCCGCGCGGCTGAGCTGATGCAGATTGCGTGCCTGAATATCCTGAACCGGCGTGGCCTGCTGTTGCTGCTGCGCCGCACAGCGGCTAAACAGGTGCACCGGATTGTAGAGGGCAAACAGCGGCACAAATTTCTGCCAGTCGACTTCCGCCGCCAGCCAGAAGGCCGGGAAATCCGCTGCCGTCATGTCGGCGCTGAACAGTTTATCCAGCGTCGCCAGATAGCGGGCAGGTGGCTGGCGCTGAATACCGGCCATGCGCAGGTACTGGAGCAGCGAGTCATCCACTTCAGACATACCGCTGCCACCGCTCCACGGTCCCCAGGAGATACTCAGCCCCGGCAGGCCAAGGTGGCGGCGCTGACGCATTAACGCATCCTGCCAGGCATTGGCCGCGCCGTAGTGGATTTGCAGACGCGATCCCCAGACACCGGAAATCGAGGTAAAGCAGACAAACCACTGCAACGGCAGGTGGCGGGTGTGCTCGTCCAGCAGACGGGTGCCGGTGATTTTCGCCGCGGCGACCGCCTGATAATCGTCACGGGTAATGGTATCGAGCGGGTTAAAGCGGCCAACACCGGCGCAGTGGAATACGCCCGCCAGCGGCTGACCCAGTTCATCGATACGGGCAAACAGCGCCGCGACGGAAGCGGGCTGGGTAATATCGGTTTCGACACAGGTCAGGGTGATGCCACGGCTGCGCCAGTGTTGCAGCCATGCCTGCACATTGCGGCGCGGTGCCTGGCGGCCGGTCAGTATCAGATGACGTGCGCCGTGGCGCATCAGCCATTCACTGATATGACGACCGAGTGCTCCCCATGCGCCCACCACCAGTACGGCGGCATTATCAGCGATAGTGAAGTCGTCACCCGGACTCAGAGTTTCCTGCTCTGCAGGCGTCAGACACGGATGCAGCCACTGCTGCTGGCGCACGCAGAGTGCATCCTCTTCGCCAAAGCAGCTGGCGGCGCGCAGTACCGCATTGGCAACCTGCCAGATACCGGTTTCCGCTTCCATATCCAGCATCAGCCACTTACAGGCGGAATACTCAATTGCCAGCGCACGCGCTGCGCCCCACAGAGCCGCCTGGTCAGCGTCACAGACGGCAGGTTGTGGTGCCTGGGCATTGCGGGTAATCAGCATCAGACGCAGCGATCCTTTCAACTGCTGGATCTGTTGCAGCAGAGCAATCAGCGACCAGCTGGCATCGTCAGCCGGTGGCATAAACACCGCCACATCATCCTGCTGCCAGTCGCGTACCAGCTGTTCGGCATTAGCGCAGAACTGCGCATCGACATTGATGGCGGCAAAGCTGTCCGCCAGCTGGTCACAGCTGGTTTCGTCGCCCAGCAGCCAGTAGCGGCGCTCATGGGGGGTGGTGGCTGGCGTGTCGATCGCTTCCCATTGCAGGGTATACAGCGGCACCACTTCGGCACTGCTGTGGACCGGCATCGGCTGCAGCGGCAGTGGTTCACGCGGCGCGTCGCCATCGTAATCCAGCCAGTAGGTCTGGCGATGGAACGGATAACGCGGCAACTGGCGTGGCGACAGCAGCGGGGCGCTGAAGGTGGCGCAGTCAGCAGCTTCCCAGCTGAAGCTGGCACCGGCGAGATACAGATCGCGCAGCGCTTCACGCCAGCAGGTGAGCTGGTCGCTGTTGCGACGCTGGCTGGCGACAACCGTGACCGGATGCGCCGGACGCTGGCTGAGCAACTGACGCTGCGCCAGGGCGGTAAGAATGGCGTGCGGGCCGATCTCCAGCAGCACATCACACTGCTGCGTGGCAACGGCCAGCGCCTGGTGGAAACGCACCGCCTGACGGGCATGCTGTCGCCAGTAGTCGCCATCTGGGGCGTGGCTGAGCGCTTCGCCGCTGAGGGTTGAAATCAGGTTAATCGCGGGTGCCTGGGTGGTGACAGAGGCACAACTCTGCTGCCACTCATCCAGCATCGGATCGAGCAGCGGCGAGTGGAACGCATGGGACACGGTCAGCGGACGGGCGCTGATATTTTCCTGCTCCAGCTGCTGGCGCAGGGTGTCCAGTACCGTCTGTGCGCCAGCCAGTACGCTGTCTTCTGCGCCATTCATTGCGGCAATCGCCACCTGCGCCGCATCGTCAGCGGAGAGCGTCGCCAGCCGCTGTTCCAGCGCATCCGCGCTGAGGCGCACCGCCAGCATGCCACCACCGGCAGGCAGTGCCTGCATTAACGCGCCGCGGCGCACAATCAGACGGGCGGCGTCGTTCAGTGTCAGCGAACCGGCAATCACCAGGGCGGCAAATTCACCAATCGAGTGACCGAGCATTACCACGGGCTGCACGCCGTAGCGCTGCCACAGGCGTGCCAGCGCATAGCCAACAGCGAACAGCGCGGGCTGGGTAATGGCGGTTTGGTTGAGACGTTCGCTGTTGCCGTCAAACATCAGCGCCAGCAGAGATTCGCCGAGCCATGGCGCGATGGCGGCTTCTGCGTCATCCAGTGCCGCGCGGAAGGCGGGTTCCTGCTGATACAGTTCACGCGTCATCCCGCTGTACTGCGCACCCTGGCCGGTAAACATAAAGCCAACACGTGGCTGCGCGTTGACCGCTTCTCCGGCGGCGGCGTCGCGTAATGCGGCCTGCATCTGCTGCGGATCGCTGGCGACCACGGCCAGACGTAGCGCATGGTGTTCGCGCAGGCGGGCCTGGCTGGCAACCAGTGACGCCAGCGGCAGCGGGGCGTCCAGCTGCGCGATCCATTCTTCACGCAGTTGCTGCAGCGAGTCGGCATGTTGCGCAGACAGCAACAGCAGCTGTGGCTGACCGTTATCCGCCGCCAGATCGGTGTGCTGCTGCGGTGCCTGTTCCAGCACCACATGCGCCAGCGTACCAGCGAAACCATACGACGTGACGCCCGCACGGCGTGGCTGGTTGCGCTGCGGCCACGGCTGCGGCTGCAACGGCAGACGCGCCGGAATAACATCAAGATTGATCAGCGGGTTGAGCTGGTTAAGACCAATATGCGGCGGGATCACGCCCTGTTCCAGCGCCAGTACGGCTTTTACCACCCCGGATGCGCCCGCGGAGGCTTCGAGGTGACCAATATTGGTTTTGACCGAACCCATCCACAGTGGGTCGGCAGCCTGGCGGCCACTGAACACGTCAGCCACCGACTGGTACTCAATCGGATCGCCGAGACGGGTGCCGGTGCCGTGCAGTTCCAGATAATCAATATCGTCCGGGCGCAGTCCGGCGCGTTGCAGCACGCGCTGTAACAGGCGACGCTGTGCATCGCCATTTGGCGCAGACAGGCTGCTGCTGGCGCCATCCTGACGTACCAGGCTGCCACGGATAATGGCGCGAATCGGGTCGCCATCGGCCTGCGCCTGCGCCAGCGGTTTCAGCAGGAAGGCGACACAGCCTTCGCCGCGCACATAGCCATCGGCGCTGGCATCAAAGGTTTTACACTGACCATCCAGCGCCAGCATCCCGGCTTTATGCAGCACTTCGTCCACTTCCGGCAGCAGCTGCAGCTTGACGCCTGCCGCCAGCGCCATATCGCATTCGCCGAGACGCAGTGCCTGGCAGGCCATATGCAGCGCACTGTGCGCGGAGGAGCAGGCGGTGTCCACCGCCACCGACGGACCTTCCCAGCCGTAGAAGTAGGAGAGGCGGCCACAGGCGGCGGCAAACGAGTTGCCGGTGCCGTAGTAGGCATCGAGATGACTGCTGTCGCCGGTGATAAACGGCAGATGGGAGTAGTCGCCGGTGCCAATGCCAACATACACGCCGACATCCGCGCCTTTCAGCCGCGAAGGGCGCAGCCCGGCATCTTCCAGCGTATGCCAGCTCACTTCCAGTAACATGCGCTGCTGCGGATCGGTGTTGATCGCTTCACGCGGCGACATGCCAAAGAACGCGGCATCGAAATCTGCCGGACGATTGAGGAATGCACCAAAGCCGGGGATATCGTCGTGATTGCGGAAACGCTCGGCAGGCATCGGGCGGATCGCCGAGCCACCGTCCAGCAGCATCTGCCAGAACTGCGCATCGCTTTGCGCTTCTTCGCCATCGGCAGCGGGCAGGCGGAACGCCATACCGATAATCGCCACCGCATCATCGCTGTGCTGGCGTGGCGCGTCTGCCGGAGTCGACGTAACGGGGTGTTGCAGTGCCGTGATACGCGCCGCCAGTGCGCTGGAGCTGGGGCTGTCAAACAGCGCGCTTTCCGGTAAATCGATGCGGCAGTGCTGGCCGATTTTCGCCAGCAGCGTTGCCGCGCCGACCGAATCGAGGCCGTAACTGAACAGCGATTGCTGCGGATTGATATTGCGCGCCGTCACATTCCCCAGCAGATCCGCCGCCTGCTGGCAGATCCAGCCGATCAGCGCATTATCCTGTGCCGGTGTGATGTCGCGTGGCGTCTTTTCATCCCAGATTTGATGCAGTTCCTGCTGCAGCCAGGCATCACGCAGCGCACGGCGGCGCACTTTGCCGCTGGTGGTGCGCAGCAGCGTACCTTTGCGAATCGGCACCACGCGCCAGACGGCCAGCTGATGCTGTTCGGCAATCGCTTCACGCACCGCGTTCACCAGCTGTTGCAGTTCGTCATCCGTGGCGCGCTGGGCTTCCAGCACCAGGATCAGCCGCTCCTCATTCTGCTCTTCACAGGCAAAGGCGGCGGCGCCATCGGCCATCGCCATCGGGTGGGCGGCAACGGCGGTGGCTTCAATATCGTTCGGGTAGTGACACTCGCCGCGCACAATCAGAATATCTTTCAGGCGGCCAGTGATAAACAGCTGACCCTGATGGATAAAACCGAGATCGCCGGTACGCAGATAGTGGCTGCCGGAATCTTCGCCAAACAGCGTGGCGCCAAAGGTTTCATCACTCTGCTGTTCGCGCCGCCAGTAACCCTGCGCCACCGCCGGGCCGCTGATCCAGATTTCGCCGGTTTCGCCTTCGCTGACCGGCTGATGACTGTCGGGATTAACGATACGTAAATCCTGGCCGCCAAATTCGTTGCCGCAGCCGACGTAGCGGCGGGTATGGTTGCTGGCATGTTCGGCGATCACCACTTTGTTACGCAGCAATGCCTGTTTATCGATATCCAGATACACCGGTTCCGGCGCGCTGTTCCCGGCAGCAATCAGGGTGGCTTCCGCCAGACCGTAAGAGGGTTTCAGCGCATCGCGGCGCAGGCCACAGGTTTTGAAACAGTGCCAGAATGCTTCCAGCTGCTCTGCGGAAACCGGTTCGGCTGACGGCACCAGGCTGACAATCGACGACAGGTCAAATTTGGCCACGCGTTCAGGCTGCTGGCGGGCGGCATCGGTGCAGCGCTGCAGGGCGAAGTTGGGGCAGGGTAATACCGTGCCACGCTGCTCGCTGGCGATTTCCAGCCAGCGCAGCGGATCTTTGACAAAGGCAGCAGGGGGCAGATACACCGCGGTATTGCCCGCCAGCAGCGGCGACAGAATGCCCATAATCAGGCCAAGATCGTGATACAGCGGCAGCCAGCTGACCACCACGCTATCAGGCGCGGGCAGGGTCAGACAGTGCAGAAATTCGAGGTTCGCCAGCAGATTGTTGTGGCGATTAATCACCCCTTTCGGCTGACCGGTCGAGCCGGAGGTGTACTGCAGAAACGCGATGGTCTCAGCGTTAATCTGCGGCGCGCGCCATTGCTGTTGCCAGCCTGCTTCATCGTCAGTCTGGGTGTCCAGCACTGCCAGCTGGTGGCGGGCGGCGAAAGTGGTCAGATCGTCGCCGGAAGCCGCGACGATCTCCGCGCCGGTGAGGATCACTGTCGGCTGACAGTCTTCCGCAATCGCGTCCAGTTTCCCCAGCACACGTTTCACGCGCGCCGGACCGGAAAGGTTAACAGGCACGCCAATAATGCCCGCGTAGAAACACGCCAGCAGGGTAACCACATAATCCACGCCGGACGGATACAAAATCAGCGCAGTGCTGCCCGCAGCATACTCCTGCTGCAAACGGGCGGCTAAAGCCCGCGCACGTGACGCGAGCATCCCAAATGTAACAACCTGTTCACTGCCATCGTGGGCATGAAAACGCAACGCAGGTAACTCACTCTGCTGGCGGGCATAAAACTCAAGCCCGTCAACCAGGGTGGTAAAATCATTCAATCCAGGATGATGCGATGCCATTTTTACTTAAACCTCAAACAGTTATATGTCTGTGAAATTAAGCATCGCTCACTCAGTCCAGTAAAAAAAATAAAGCAACCTTGCCTTGTTCGCACAATTCCCGGTGGGGAAAACCACCACTTTTTATGCTGTTTTTTTCGTCAAACTTTCGCTTGCCACCGTAATAAAAATAATTATCATTTGCAATATCGTTATATAAATAGCTGATTTCGACATATTTACCAGTCGGTGTTTACTCGCCGACAACATCGGGTAAGGGACGTTGTTGTTGCACAACAGGAGCCACGGTGAATTCAGATAAAACGCACGTTGATGCGCTGCTGGCGGAAATCGCCACGCGTGAAGAAACCCCGCACTACCATGTGCTGGATGTTGCTGATACAGAACAGGGAAATTGTCAGGTACGACGGCAACTGCGCCAGCACGCTGCACGCTATACGCAGGCGGTGACGTCGCGGCTGGCGCAGATTGCCCGTCGCAAAAGTGCGCCGGAGATCGACTGGCAGCATCTGGATATTCACAACACGCTGACGCGCAGACGTTTCAGCCAGCCCGGTTATGACCTGGTGCTGCTGAGTGCGCCGCCTGAGCAGCCGGATTTGTGGCTGGAGCTGCTGAAACCCGGCGGCTGGCTGCTGTGCGGCGAAGATCAGCAGTGGCAACGCTGGCAGGCGCTGGACGTGGAGCGTGCCACGCCGCCATTTGCCCTCACCGATATTCAGCATGCCTACTGGATTGGCCGCAGCCAGTCGCTGGCGCTCGGTGGCGTCTCCTGTCACGTCTATTTCGAATGGCGGATTGCCGGTTTCGATATTGATCGCTTTGAAGCCGCGTGGAACCGGGTGATTGCCCGCCACGGTATGATGCGCGCCTGTGTTGATGATAACGGCCAGCAGCGCATCCTGCACCGTGTGCCACATTATGCGGTAACACGTGATGATCTGCGTGGAATGAGCAGTGAACAGCGTGAAAAACAGCTTAATGCTACCCGTCAGCGCATGTGCCAGCAGGTCCTTGATGCCAGCCAGTGGCCGCTGTTTGAACTGCGCACCAGCCAGGAAGACGAGCGTTATTGCCGCGTGCATCTCGATCTTGATCTGCTGACCTTCGATGTGCAGAGTTTTCATATCGTGCTGGCGGAGCTGGAGCGTTTTTACCATCAGCCGCAGCTGGTACTGCCGGATATTCGCTACAGCTTCCGCGATTATCAGCTGGCAGAAGCGCAGGCGCGATCGTCCAGCGCCTGGGCCGATGATCGTGACTGGTGGCTGGATCGTTTAGATCAACTGTGGCCTGCGCCGCAGCTGCCGCTGTGTCGCCAGCCTGCCGAGGTGTTGCAGCCGAGTTTCCGTCGCCTGCAACGGCGTATCGACCCCGCGCGCTGGCAGCAGCTGTCACAACAGGCGTCGCAGGCGGGCATTACGCCCTCCGCAATGCTGCTGGCGGCATTCAGTGAACTGCTGACATTGTGGTGCGAAAATCCGCAATTTACCCTTAATCTGACCCATTTCAACCGTCGGCCTTACCACCCCGACGTGGCGCAACTGGTGGGCGATTTTACCTCGGTGCTGCTGCTGAGTGTTGACTGCCAGCAACGCGTGCCATTCCGTGAACGGGCGGCGGCGATCCAGCAGATGCTATGGGAGCGGCTGGCGCACAGCCAGTTTGGTGGCGTCGATGTGCTGCGTGAACTGGCGAAACGGCAGGGGATGGCGGACAGCAGTACCATGCCGATTGTGTTTACCAGTCTGCTGGGGATGGATCTCGATACGCTGGTGGAAGGGGCGGATCTGCTCGGCGAACCGGAGTTCCTCTACACCGCCACGCCGCAGGTGTGGCTGGACCACCAGGTGATGGTGCGGAAAGGCAGCCTGGAATATAACTGGATTGTGATTGAGGAGCTGTTCCCGGCGGGCATGATTGACCAGCTGTTTGCCCAGTATGGTGAACTGCTCGATCGACTGACCGATGACAGCCAGCTATGGCAACAGCCGCTGGAACTGCCGCTGGCCGCTGAGCAGCGCGCGATTCGCGCCGCCGTTAACCGTACCGAACTGATGCTGCCGCTGTCGCCATTGCATGCCGGTTTCTTTGACCAGGCACAGCAGCAGCCTGATGCCATCGCGCTGATTGCCGACGGTGAACCGCTGAGTTATCAGCAACTGGCGCAACAGGCATTGCGCGTTGCAACACGGCTGAATCAGCTGAACTGTAGCGGAAAACCGGTTATAGTGTCGCTGCCGAAAAGTGCCGGGCAGATTATCGCGGCGCTGGGCGTGATGGCCGCCGGAGCGATTCTGGTGCCGGTCGCCAGCGACTGGCCACTGGCGCGTCTGCATGAGGTGATCGGTCAGTCTGATGCCGTGGCGCTGATTGCTGACGATGCGTGTCTGGCACAGTGCCCGGCGATCAGTGGCATCAGTCTGCAACAGCTGCCAGAGGCGTGCGCTGAGGTTCAGCTGCCACCGCTGACGCAGGTGGCGTATATCATCTACACCTCCGGCTCCACCGGCAAACCGAAAGGGGTGGCGATGCAGCATGCTGCCACCGCCAATACCCTGTCCGATATTCGCGCACGGCTGCAGCTGAATACGACTGACCGGGTGTTCGGTATTTCTTCGTTAAGCTTCGATCTGGCAATCTTCGATCTGTTCGCCACTCTTGCTGCGGGCGCGGCACTGGTATTGCCGCAGCAGGAAGGGATGCGCGATGCGGCGCACTGGTGGCAGCTGTTGCAGCAACACCAGGTCACCTGCTGGAACTCGGTGCCGTCACTGCTGGCGATGTTACTGGAATATGGCCGCAGTCAGGGGGCGACACTGCCGCAACTGCGCGCGATTATGCTTTCCGGCGACTGGATTGGCCGTGACCTCGTTACCGCTATCCCGCAGGTTGCGCCTGCGGCACGCATTATCGCCATGGGTGGCGCGACCGAGGCAGCAATCTGGTCGAACTGGTTTGACGTTGATCCGCAGCAGGCTGACTGGCATGCGGTGCCTTATGGCTTCCCACTGACGAACCAGCGTTATTACGTACTGGATGCGCAGGGACGTGATCGCCCGGCGGGAGTGGCGGGCGATCTGTTTATTGCTGGCAGCGGTCTGGCGGCAGGTTACTGGCGCGATGTGATGCGTACCGAAGCAGCCTTTATTCACCATCCACGCAGTGGTGAGCGGCTGTACCGCACCGGCGATCTGGCGCGTTATGACTCGCAGGGATGTATCGAATTCCTCGGACGTCGTGATGCGCAGGTGAAAGTGGGCGGGCACCGTATCGAACTGGGTGAAATTGAAGCCGCATTGCTGGCGCAGAATAGCGTGCAGGCGGTGGCGGCGGATGTGGTGACCACGGTTTCGGGTGCGCAGCAGCTGGCGGCCTGGCTGGTATTGCAGCCGCAACCGGTGGATAACACCTCATTACAGCGGGCAGGCGCACAGGCTGCGGAGCAACTGCCAGAGGCCAGCCGTATCGCCTCGCTATGCGCCTTCCAGGCGGAGAGTGAATCGCTGGCGCCGCTGCTGATGTTACAGATTCTCCAGCAACTGGCGTTTTGTCAGCCGCAGGGATGGCTGATTGCAACGCGTCTGACGGAGCTTAGAATTGCACCGCGATTTAGCCGTCTGCTCGAACGCTGGCATGAGGCACTCGAAGAAGAAGGCTGGCTGGAACAGGATCAGGGTCTCTGGCGTCTTGCTGACTGTGCTCCCACCGAGATGGCGCTGGCACAGCGTCTGGACGATGGCAAACATCGTTTACGCCAGTTCCTCAGCTGGCTGGATAATGGCAGCCGTTTTGCTGACTGGCTCTTTGCCAGCAGCCATGCCATTGAAAACGTGCTGCGTGAGCCACAGTTAGCCAGTTCGCTGCTGTTCCCTGATGGCGATAGCCAGGCATCGGAGGCGTTGTATCAGGGCAATATTATTGCTGATTACCTTGGCAGCATTGCGGCCGCCATGCTGCCGCCATTGCTGGGCGGGCGTGATGCGCCGCAGTTGCTTGAGATTGGTGCCGGTATCGGCGGTCTGACAGCCAGCACCTTACCGGCATTTTCCGCGCTGGCGGCGATGGGTGAATATCACCATACGGATGTCAGCCCATGGTTTTCGAACTATGCCACAGAGCGTTTTGGTCACTATCCGTCACTGCGCACCGGACGCTACGACATTAATCAGCGCGCTGCGCAGCAACATTATGCAGCGGAATCGTTTGACGCCATTCTGGCCGCAAACGTGCTGCACAATGCTCATCACCTGTCAGCTACCCTGAACGATATCTGGCTGATGCTGAAGCCTGGCTGCAGCCTGCTGTTGCTGGAAGCGACAGTGGATAAACAACTGCAGTGGGTAACGGCAGCCGCTGTACTGGAACATGCCGCGGAAGGGGGCAGCAGTCAGGGCGACTCGCCATTACTGAGCGAAAGTCAGTGGCGCAGTGCATTAACCGATGCCGGATTTGAGCTGATTGATATCTGGCCGCATGCCGGTACGCCGATGGCGTTTACCGGCCAGCAGCTGTTCCTTGCCCGTCGTCCGCATACGGCGGTCACGCATCAGCAGTTACAGCAGACGATAGCGGAACGTCTGCCTGCCTATATGTTGCCCGATCATCTGATCAGCATTGCCAGACTGCCGCTCAGCGCCAACGGTAAAGTTGACCGTAAGCAGCTGCCGCAACCGTTGCAGGTCAGCAGCCAGCAGACGCAGAGCTTCAGCGCAGCGCAAACTCCGACGGAGCAGCGACTGGCGGCGATCTGGTGCGAGCTGTTGCAGGTGGAGCAGGTTGGCCGTGAGCAGGACTTCTTTACCGCAGGCGGTGACAGCCTGCTCGCCACCCGCCTGGTGACGCGGATTAACAGTGAGTGGCAGACGCGGGTACCAATCCGGCTGATCTTCACCCATCCGCAACTACAGGCAATGGCCGCTGCGCTGGATGCCAGTGCGCAGCCAGCACTCGCGTTGCCATTGGTGGAACTGAGCGATGCACGTAGCGAAAAACTGCTCTGCTTCCATGCCAGTGATGGTTTCGCCAGCGCATATCAGCGGCTGGCCGGAGCACTGTCATCTTCGCTGCACTGCATTGGTATTCAGGCCAGCGGCCTGCTGCCGGGTGAAGCGCCGATAGCCTCACTCGATGCCCAGGTGATGCGGGTGGTGGAGGCATTGCGTCAGCAGTCAGTTCGCGGACCGCTGCATCTGGCTGGCTGGTCAATGGGCGCGTATCTGGCCATCGAAGTGGCGCGCCAGCTGCAGCAGCAGGGTGAGCCGGTGGCGTCACTGACGCTGATCGATCCTGCGCCACAGCAGGCGATGACGCGTTGCGCCAGCAGCGAGTATGCGCTCTGGCAGTCGATGGCGGACAGCGCGTTGCAACGTGAAATAGCCAGCTTTAACGGACTGGCTGAAGCCGAAAAACTGGCCTGCTGGCGACGGGTATTGCCCGCCGGACTGGCACTGGATGATCAGGAACTGACACGGTTGATCGCGGTGATCCGCGCTAATGTACAGGCGATGGTGGCCGCGCCTTGTCGTCTGCTCGATCTGCCGGCGCAGATTATCAGTGCCAGCGAACGCGCCGCTGACTGGGGCAGCGCCACTGATGCGCTTGAGGGCTGGTTCACACAGCCGCCAGAGCATCACACCATTAATCACAGCAATCATCTCAATATTATTACCCAGCCGGCACTGTTTGCCGTACTGCAGCAGATAACACAAGGATAAACGTGCATGTCAGAAGAGATCATTGATACCCGCGCCTGGCCGCTGGTGCACTATGTGATGCCGGAGCAGGTGGCCGATCACGAAGCCGCAGCGCATATTGCCGCGTTGCAGGCGGTGCTCGATCGCCAGCAGCCGTTTGTGCTGATCTTCAGTGGCGTGGAAATGCCAAAAGATTCCGCACAGTTTTTCCGTCAGTACAAAGCGTGGGGGAAAACCACGCGTGAAGCACAGCAACGCTGGTGCCGTGGCGCGGTACGTGTGGAGCCGGACGAGGCGAAACGCCGTTCGATCTGGCGTAATGCGCTGCGCTATCTGACCAGTAAAGCCATCCCTTATCCGTATAAGGTAGTGGCAACGCAGGCGGAAGCGGAACAGCAGGCGCAATACTGGTTACAGGATAATCATTAACCTAAGGTCGGGTAGCAATGTCATCTCCACAATCGACTCCATCGCCCTTCGCCAGCCTGATGGCGCTGGTGAGCAGTGAGAAAAAAACACTGAACAGGGCACTGGCGCTGGCTGCATTGTCAGTGCTGATGGAGCTTATTCCTTATTATCTGTTATGGCTGGCGGCGAATTTTGTCCAGAATGGAACGCTGGATGAGCAGCCGCTGCTGGCGCTGGCGGGCTGGTTAGCGCTGGCGCTGGTACTGAAATATCTGCTGCTCAACTGTGCTGGCTATTTCAGCCATCTGGCGGCGTTTCGGGTGTTGTATCAGCTGCGTCTGCGTATTGCCCGGGTACTGACACGGCTGCCGCTGATGCAGCTGTCGACGTACAGTTCCGGCAGCCTGCGCAAAATCATGATTAATGATGTCGAACGGCTGGAGAGCTTTATTGCTCACCATACGGTTGATCTGATTTCCGCGCTGGTCAGTCCGCTCACCGCGGCGCTGTTTCTGTTCTGGCTCGACTGGAAAATGGCGCTGGCGACACTGATCACCGTGCCACTGGCGTTGCTGGCGCAGAAGATGTTTTCGCGCGGCATGCAGGAGCGCGTGCGCACCTACAACGAGGCGACGGAGCAGCTGAACAGCGCGATTGTTGAATTTGTCCGCGGTGTGCCGGTGATGAAAGCGTATCGCCAGACGGCGCAGTCGTTCCGTCTGCTGCATGACAGTCTGCAACGCTACCATCAGCTGGTTGAGGGCTTTACCCGGCGCGCCGTACCGTCGTGGTCGGTATTTGTCGTGTTGCTCAATGCCAATATCTTTATTCTGCTGCCGGTCGGTATCTGGCGTATCAGTCATGGCACGCTGACCATCAGTGAACTGGTGCTGGTATTAATGCTCGGCAGTGGCCTGCTGAAACCGCTGCTGCGCGTGACCTTTTTCAGCAGCCTGATGCGCGAAGTGCTGGCGGGGATGGCGCGTATTCAGCCGTTCCTGCTGGCAGAGCAGGAAGAGAAAAGCAGTGTGACACCCGCCAGTACACAACTGGCGGCCACGCAGCTTTGCTTCAGCTATGCGCATCGTCAGGTGGTGCGTGATGTCTCGCTGACATTACAACCCGGCGGTTTCTATGCGCTGGTTGGCCCGTCCGGCGCCGGGAAATCGTCGCTCGCCTGGCTGCTGGCCGGGCTGTTACCGGCTGACAGTGGTGACATTCGTGTCGGCGATACACCGCTGAGCGAACTGAACGATCAGACGCGCGCGGCGCTGTTTGCCCTGGTGGGCCAGGAGGTATTCCTGTTTAAAGGCTCGCTGGCGGATAACCTGCGTGTGGGGAATCCGGCGGCGACGCACCGTCAGATGGAAGAGGCGCTGGAGATTGCCCAGGCGAGCGGCTTCGTTAACGCGCTGCCGCAGGGTATTCATACGCTGGTGAACGAGCGCGGCGTGCGTCTTTCCGGTGGCGAACGCCAGCGTATCGCCATTGCCCGTGCGTTACTGGCGGAAGCGCCGATCCTGATCCTTGATGAAGCCACTGCTTTCGCTGATGCCTTAACCGAAGCGGCGTTTTACCGCGCCTTACGCGCTGCCCGTCCGCACACCACGGTACTGACGATCGCTCATCGTCTGTTTGCCGTGCAGCAGGCGGATGAACTGTTGCTGATGGAAAACGGTCAGCTGGTGGCGCGCGGCAGCCATCAGCAGTTAATGACGGAAAACACGCTGTATCAGCAGCTCTGGCACAGCCAGTATCAGCTGCAACACTGGCATATTCGTTCACAAGAGGTTAGCCATGTCGGTGCTTAAGCAGGTGGCTGCGGCAGGGAGCAACGGAGTCCGGCGCATCAGTGTCGGCATTGCACTGCGCATTGTGGCGCAGGTGTTTGCCATCGCGCCCTTTTTTATCGCCTGGCTGGCGCTGCAACAGCTGTTGCAGCAACCGGAAGCGTGGTCAGCCTGGCTGCCACTCGCGCTGGCGATGGCGGTCTGTTTTATCGGTCAGCTGGTCTGCTCCCACTTCGGCCAGCTTGGCTGCTTCCTTGGCAGCTACGACATTATGATGGTCTATCGCGAGAAAGTGGCTGACCATCTGCGCAACATCCCGCTGGGTTATTTCCAGCGCCATCGCGCCGGGGAAACCACCTCTTTGCTGACCGATCATATGAAACGGGTGGAGGATGTGTTCTCTCACCTGTTACCGGAAGTGGTGGTGGGACTGAGTACCGCGCTGATTTTTGTGCTGGCGCTGCTGTGCGTCAATGTCTCGCTAACGCTGGCGTTGATCAGCCTGGTGCCGCTTGGCGTGCTGCTGCTGTGGGGGATGTCGACCTTCCTGCTGCGTGCCGTGCGCAGACAGAGTGACCGTTTTGCGCTGGCTTCTGGTCTGTTACTGGAATTTATTGGCGGGATTAAAACCCTGCGTCTGTTTAACCGCCATCAGGCGATGATGAAACAGATCGACGATAATTTTACCGCTATTAAACAGGCGAGTATGGGAATCGAAGCCTGGGGCGGCGGCGGGGTGCAGCTGTTCCGCCTGTGCACGGAGCTGGGGCTGGTGGTGATGTTTGTCTGCGCCAGTGCGCTGGCACTGGATAACGCGCTCGATCCTGTCACCTGGCTGCTGTTTGTGCTGGTGGCGTTTAAGGTGATTGATCCACTGCTGGATGCGGCGGCGTATTTCACCCTGATGAGCGTGATGCGCCAGTCTGCGCAGCGGCTGGACAGGCTGATGGCAGAACCCGCACAGGCCGAGTACAGCGATCAGCCGCTGCCCGCCAGCAATGATATCCGCTTTGACCATGTCAGCTTTGCCTATGAGCAGCAGCGGGTGCTGCACGATATCAGCTTTAGCGTACCGCAGGGCACGGTCACCGCTCTGGTTGGCGCATCCGGCAGCGGTAAAAGTACCATTCTGCATTTGCTGGGGCGTTTCTGGGATGCGCAGCAGGGCGAGATTTCGCTCGGTGGTGTGCCAGTGACCTCGCTGGGTAGTGCGCAGGTGTACGAGCGTATCGGCTATGTGTTCCAGGATGTGCAGCTGTTTGACGGTTCGGTGCTGGACAATGTGCGCATTGGCCGCTCTGACGCCAGCGATGACGAGGTGATTGCCGCCTGTCAGGCTGCCTGTTGTGACAGCTTTGTTCGCCTGCTGCCAGAGGGTTATCACAGTCAGTTGGGCGAGGGCGCGCAGCGGTTGTCCGGTGGTGAGCGTCAGCGGTTGTCGATCGCGCGCATGATGCTGAAAGATCCGGCAGTGATCCTGCTTGATGAGGCCACCGCGCTGCTCGACCCGCTGACCCAGTCGGAACTCCAGCTGGCGCTGTCACGTCTCGCTGCGGGCAAAACGGTGCTGATGATCGCCCACCGCTTGCGTACCGTGGAATATGCTGAACAGATTCTGGTGCTGGATAATGGCGCGATCGCCGAACGCGGTACGCACCAGCAGTTGCTGGCGCAGCAGGGGATTTATCAGCGACTGTGGCAGGCGCAGGAAAGTGGCGAGGTGTCGCAGTGAGTGAACTGACACCCGCGCAGCAGCAACAGAAGAAGCGCGTTTTTACCCTGTTTGCCGTGATTATGCTGGTTGCCGCACTGCTGGTGCTCGGCTGGTGGTGGTTCGTTGGCCGCAGCGTGGAAAGCACCGATGATGCATTTATCGACGGCCATCTGGCACAGGTTTCCGCGCAGGTAGATGGCCGCATCAGCCGTATCGTGGTGCAGGATAACCAGCGGGTGAAGCGCGGCGATCTGCTGCTGGAACTGGACCCGCGTGACCGGCAAATCGCGCTGGATAAAGCGCTGGCGGCGCGGGCGATCACTGAAGCCCGACTCGCCCAAACACGCGCCGAACTGACGGCGCTGGAGGCCAATATCGGCCAGGCCGAAGCTAATCTGCAACTGGCCGAAGTGGAGAGTCAGCGCGATCAGAAAGAGTATCAGCGCTACCGTAACTCCGGCAGTGCCGTCAGCCACAGCGATCTCGATGCTAAAGCCGCCAGTGCCAAAACCAGTGCCGCCACGTTGCAGGCACAGCGTAAGACGCTGAGCTACAATCAGGCGCAACTGCAGAAAGCACAGGCCACGCTGCAGGAGTATCAGGCCACGCTGCAGCAGGATGACAGCGAAATCGCCAGTGCGCGTCTGCTGCTGAGTTATACGCGCGTCACCGCGCCGTCAGACGGTTTCGTCACCAAACGCACCGCCGAGGCAGGCAATACCATCAGCAGCGGCACCACGCTGATGTATGTCATTGATGACCATGTCTGGGTCACTGCCAACTTTAAAGAGACACAGCTGGCGCATATGCGTCCGGGGCAGCGCGTGGAAGTGAGTATCGACGCCTGGCCGCAGCAGCGCTATCAGGCGAAAGTGGACAGTATTCAGCGCGGGACTGGCGCGGTATTCAGCCTGCTGCCTGCCGAAAACGCCACCGGCAACTATGTGAAAATTGTCCAGCGTGTGCCGGTGAAGATCGTCTTTACTGATGATGCTGTTAGCAGGCTGCCGCTGGCACCTGGCATGTCCGTGATACCGTATGTCAGCATACAACCCTGAGCTGCCGCGTTCGGCTGCCGGACGCCATAACCCGTGGCTGGTGGCGGTGGTGTCGTCCATCGCCACTTTTATGGAGGTGCTGGACACCACCGTTGCCAGCGTCTCGCTGTACCATATCGCGGCCACCATGGGCGTGAGTTACAACGAGGCGTTATGGGTGATCACCAGCTATATCGTCGCCAATGCGCTGATCCTGCCGGTCAGCGGCTGGCTGGCGAATATGCTCGGTCGCAAGCGCTACTATATGATCAGTGTGGCGCTGTTTACCTTCGCTTCACTGCTGTGCAGTATTGCGCCGACACTGGAGTGGCTGATTCTGGCGCGTGTGCTGCAGGGCATCGGCGGCGGCGGCTTAGCACCGGTGGAGCAGTCGATTCTGGTGGATTCGTTTAGTGAGAAGAAGCGGCCGCAGGCGTTTGCCCTGTACGGCGTGGCGGTGCTGCTGGCTCCGGCGATTGGCCCGCTGGTTGGCGGCTGGCTGACCAGTGCGCTGTCCTGGCACTGGGTGTTTTTGATCAATCTGCCGATTGGCCTGTTGTCACTGCTGCTGTGCTACTGGCTGATCGACGAGCCGCCGTTACTGGTGCAGGAGCGTAAACAGCGGCTGCGCGAAGGCGTTCGTATTGATGGCGTTGGCCTGTTGCTGATTATTATCGGCTTTGGCGCGCTGCAGTTGTGTCTGGATCGTTTCGATATTTACGACGGGTTCTCGTCCACCTTTATTATCGCCACCGCCGTGCTGGCGCTGGTGTGCCTCAGTTTCCTGCCGCTGTGGGAGTGGTATCATCCGCGACCCATCCTTGATGTGCGGCTGTTTCTCCATCGTAACTTTGCCCTTGGTGCGGCGCTGATGTTCCTGATTGGTCTGCTGATAGTCAGCACCACCCAGCTGTTGCCGCAAATGGCGCAGGAACTGATGGGCTACGATGCCTGGACGGCTGGCCTGACGCTGGGGGCGGGGGGGGTGTGCATTATGCTGGCGATGATGGTCACCGGCGCGATTGCCAGCAAGCTGCCGGTACAGCGTTTTCTGGTGGTGCTGGGGCTGCTGGTGATTGCCTGGTCGATGTGGCATTTCACGACCTTGTCGCTGCAGATCGATTTCGCCAGCCTGATGTGGGCGCGCGTGTTGCAGGTCATTGGCTTACCGCTGATTCTGATCCCGGTAGCATCGCTGTCCTACCTTGGCCTGCCGCCGGAGAAGAGTAATGAAGCCTCTGCGCTGTCAACGTTGCTGCGTAATCTTGGTGGCAGTATTGGCATTGCCTGGGTGGTGAATTTGCTGCATCAGCGTACCCATCTGCACTATGAGCGACTGGGCGAACATGTGATACCCGCCACCACGCCGCTTAGTACACTGTCATCGCTGGCGGATACGTTGTATCAGCAGGCGCGGATGATCAGTTATCTGGATATTTACTGGGTGATGGGGCTGGTGGCGCTGCTGGTCTTGTGGCTGCCGCTGTTGTTCAGGGAGCGGTGAGGGAAATTCTCTCATTATATTGTGTGTTACATTTATTGTCGATAAATCCTGATATGGTGATATATCAGATTTGATACAAAAATACGCCATATTTCAGCCATAGCCATGTTATGGTTATCATAGAAGCCTCTTTCCACTTTATTTTTATTTATTAACTGATCGAACGTTAAGGAAGGTGCGATTTAATCGTCAATTATGAGAACATAACCCTTTCTTTGACATAGACTTTTCACGATGCCCGCTCTTG
>NZ_CBFFRK010000024.1:0-47642 GCF_965644245.1 Erwinia sp. V71 | reverse complement strand
TCCGGCAGCCTTCAGTGGTCTTTGCAGAGTTAAGACAGGCGGCTTAGCGTTGCACTTCGAACTTGAATCCGCCCTTTGCCATTCATTGAATAATAAAGGCCAAATATTCACCAGTACAAAGTGATCGTATACGTTTTACAGAGAGATAATACAGCTCAGCTAAGGTAAGGCTAATACAGCTAAGGACTCCACTGAACCCCACCGATTAAATCGCACCTTCCTTAATCAGCAATACAAGTTGCTGATGAACGGTCAGGATGATAAGTTCAAAAAAAATATGAAATCATCGCAGGTCGAATGGGTGAAATATAAAGAGAAATATTTAACCGCGATAGCCTCTTTTTATCGCCAGCAGGAAGGCACGTTATGGGGGGTAACTGCGGCTGAAGCCAGAATGAATATTACGCGTGACAAAACACTCGATTTATATCGCCTGAGAAATAGTACCAACATGGAAGGTTAAAGTGGTGCGTTGGTGATCAGACCCTGGCTGGGTGGTTTTGATGATTCGTGATAAAATCTGCCGCAGATGATGTAGAATCTGGCCGCAATCAATCCCTTCCTCGTCGGGCTAACGACGCGGAGGGGATTTTTTTCATCTATACCTTAAAGCTTAGAGCCAGGCATCGGATTATGCCGATGATGGAAAACAAGAGGACAGCACAATGACTTACAACACCCTGGGCAACCAGTACGATAACTCTCTGGTATCCAATGCCTTTGGTTTTATGCGTTTCCCGGTTAACTTCCAGCCGTATGACTCTGATGCGGAATGGGTAATCACCGGTGTGCCGTTTGATGCCGCCACGTCGGGCCGTCCAGGCAGCCGCCTTGGTCCGGGCGCGATTCGTCAGATCTCGACTAACCTGGCGTGGGAAGGGTGCCGTTACCCGTGGGATTTCGATCTGCGTGAGCGTCTGAAAGTGATTGACTGCGGCGATCTGGTGTATGCGTTTGGCGATTCTCAGGATCTGAGTGACAAGCTGCAGGCGCACGCCGAGAAACTGCTGGCGAACGGTAAACGTATGCTGACCTTTGGCGGCGACCACTACATTTCACTGCCGATGCTGCGTGCGCATGCGAAAACCTTTGGCAAGATGGCGCTGGTGCATTTCGATGCGCATACCGACACTTACTCCAACGGCCCAACCTTTGATCATGGCACCATGTTCCACCATGCGCCGAAAGAAGGTCTGATCGACCCGACGAAATCAGTACAGATTGGTATTCGCACCGAGTTCGATAAGTCCCTCGGCTTCAACGTGCTGGATGCCGCGCAGGTTAACGATCGTGGTGTGGACGATATTCTGGCTCAGGTGAAGCAGATCGTGGGTGATATGCCGGTGTACCTGACCTTTGATATCGACTGCCTTGATCCGGCTCATGCACCGGGGACGGGTACGCCAGTGATTGGTGGCCTGACGTCAGACAAAGCGCTGAAACTGGTGCGTGGCCTGCAGGGGCTGAATATTGTCGGTATGGACCTGGTGGAAGTGGCGCCAGGTTACGATCAGTCCGATCTCACCTCACTGGCGGCGGCTACGCTGGCGCTGGATATGCTGCATGTGCAGGCAGTGAATAAAGGAGTATAAGGTTTTTCCGCGCCTTCCCCCGCAAGCGGGGGAAGGTTGGGATGGGGGAGCTAACGACGCCAGCTCGCTGTTGCTTGCTCCCCCTTCCTGACCCTGCCCCATTTTATGGGGGAGGGGATCAAAACGGTGATGCCAGCCGCGGTCATTACTTCCCGGCAGCGATGCGATCTTTAATATGCTGCGCGCGTGACTCCGAAGAGGGATGCGAGTCAAACATGCTGCTCTGATGGCTGCCTTCCAGCTTCGCCAGTTTCTCAAAGCTGGTCACCAGGCCATTCGGGTTAATGCCGCGTTTTTTCAGCAGATCAAACGAGTAATCATCCGCCTGTGACTCCTGCGTCTGGGAGAACTGCGCATTCACTAACTTCTCACCCAGATCACCGAGCTGCGACTGCGACAGTGATGCCGCGATACCGCCCGCTGCGCCAGCCGCAGTACGTGCGGCTGTAGTGGCATAAGCTACCTGCATCGCTTTACGGGTATGGCCCAGCGCCACGTGGCCCATTTCATGACCCAGCACGCCTTCCACTTCGTTATCGGTCATCATATCCATCAGACCGCTGTAGACGCGGATACAGCCATTCGCCATCGCCCAGGCATTGACATCTTTAGTCAGGTAGACCTTATAGTTGGCTGGCGTACCATTAATATTGTCGCCCAGTGCGGCGGAGATTTTCGCCAGGCGTTTGGCGTATTCACTGCTGGCAGGGGCGATTTGCGCTTCACTGTCCATCTGCTGGCAGGATTTATTGCTCAGCTCTTTTACCTGGTCATCACTCAGCGTTGCCGCCTGAAACGCCTGGGCGCCGGACTGCATTAACGTGTTGGTATCAAGATTCTGACAACCAGCAAGTAAAGTGGCGACACTCAGCGCCATCAGCGAGGTACGAATTTTCATTCCATTTCATCCCATTAAGGTAACAAGCTAATAAAAACAAACACCTGAAAAAAACGCAGCGAGCAGGGTGTTTGTCGAAGAGGTTTTTTTATAACCCGTCAGTAAGCAAATGCATAGCAGACAAGGCCGCAAAGCGCAAAACGCGCCGGGTTTTTTGCACAATCCGCCATGTACATTTCACCTGTTTTTCATGTACATTGATTGGCGAGTTTCCCCCCGCTTCGCCTGATAACTGATGAATTACAATATGTTAGAGAAGGCGGAGTGAATTATTTCCGAACTGGAGTAGAACATGCCTTCTCGTAAAGAGCTTGCCAACGCTATTCGCGCACTCAGTATGGATGCGGTGCAAAAAGCCAAATCTGGTCACCCGGGTGCCCCTATGGGTATGGCGGATATCGCTGAAGTGTTATGGCGCGACTATCTGAACCATAACCCGACCAACCCACAGTGGGCGGATCGCGACCGTTTCATTCTGTCTAACGGCCACGGCTCCATGCTGATTTATAGCCTGCTGCACCTCACTGGCTATGATCTGCCGATGAAAGAGCTGGAAAACTTCCGCCAGCTGCACTCGAAAACTCCAGGCCACCCGGAATTTGGCTACACCGCAGGTGTGGAAACCACTACCGGCCCGCTGGGCCAGGGTATCGCTAACGGCGTGGGCTTTGCGATTGCAGAACGTACGCTGGCAGCCCAGTTCAACCGTCCAGGCCATGACATCGTTGACCATAACACCTACGTGTTTATGGGCGACGGCTGCATGATGGAAGGTATCTCGCACGAAGTCTGCTCACTGGCGGGTACGCTGAAGCTGGGCAAACTGGTGGCGTTCTATGACGACAACGGCATCTCTATCGATGGTCATGTTGACGGCTGGTTCTCTGACGACACCGCGAAACGTTTCGAGTCTTACGGCTGGCACGTCGTGCGTGGTGTTGACGGTCATAACGCGGACGCCATCAAAGCGGCTATCGAAGAAGCGAAAACCGTTTCTGACAAACCTTCACTGCTGATGTGCAAAACCGTGATCGGTTTCGGTTCACCAAACAAAGCGGGCACTCACGATTCTCACGGCGCACCGCTGGGTGATGCAGAGATTGAACTGACTCGTAAACAGCTGGGCTGGGAACACGCACCGTTTGTCATTCCACAGGACATCTACGCACAGTGGGACGCAAAAGAAGCTGGCCAGGCGAAAGAAAACGCGTGGAACGAGAAGTTCGCGGCTTACGCTAAAGCGTTCCCGGAACTGGCTGCTGAGTTCAAACGCCGCAGCGTGAATGCACTGCCAGCCAACTGGCAGGAAGAGTCGCAGAAATTTATCGAGCAGCTGCAGGCTAACCCGGCGAAAATCGCCAGCCGTAAAGCGTCTCAGAATGCTATCGAAGCGTTCGGTAAGCTGCTGCCAGAATACCTGGGCGGCTCTGCTGACCTGGCGCCGAGCAACCTGACCATGTGGTCTGGCTCAAAAGCGATTAACGAAGATCTGGCGGGTAACTACATCCATTACGGCGTGCGCGAATTCGGTATGACCGCTATCGCCAACGGTATCTCGCTGCATGGCGGTTTCCTGCCATACACCGCGACCTTCCTGATGTTTGTCGAATATGCGCGTAACGCTGCGCGTATGGCTGCGCTGATGAAAATTCGTCAGGTGCTGGTTTATACCCATGACTCTATCGGTCTGGGTGAAGATGGCCCGACTCACCAGCCGGTTGAGCAGCTGGCCAGCCTGCGTGTGACCCCGAACATGAGCACCTGGCGTCCGTGTGACCAGGTTGAGTCTGCGGTCGCGTGGAAATACGCTATCGAACGTCACGACGGCCCGACTGCACTGATCTTCTCCCGCCAGAACCTGGCGCAGCAGGATCGTACTGCTGAGCAACTGGCTAACGTGGCACGCGGTGCTTACGTGCTGAAAGACAGCGCGGGTCAGCCAGAGCTGATCCTGATCGCTACCGGTTCTGAAGTTGAGCTGGCGGTTGCCGCATACGACAAACTGACTGCCGAAGGCCGTAAAGTGCGCGTGGTTTCCATGCCGTCTACTGATGCGTTCGACAAGCAGGATGCCGCTTACCGTGAAGCCGTTCTGCCGAAAGCGGTTAGCGCGCGTATCGCTATCGAAGCGGGCATTGCTGACTACTGGTATAAGTACACCGGTCTGAACGGCGCAGTGATTGGCATGACCAGCTTCGGTGAGTCTGCACCTGCGGAGCAGCTGTTCGAGATGTTTGGCTTTACCGTTGATAACGTGGTTGCTAAAGCGAAAGAGCTGCTGTAATCGCGTTGATTTAAGGGCAGCGTACGCTGCCCTTAAATACTGTCACAGTACAGCCCCTTCCCCCATAACATGGGGGAAGGCTGGGATGGGGGAACTTGCGGCTCCGTGCCACTCGTTCCCGCTCCCTGACCCTCCCTCCATTTTATGGGGGAGGGGATTGTTCTGTGGTGCCTGCAAGATGACATTTCCGGGTCAACACCATCTGAATTTACTGTCTGCCTTTCGTTACCTGTCTTGTGCGTAATTATTCCTCCAGTAATAACCGATTTTTGTTCAATTTTGTGATGTGGATCTAATATTCAGCAGCGAAATTGATCGCCATCATTCCCGCTATTCCTGACTTCATTTATTCTAGCTGAAGCGTTTCAGTTGAGAGTGAATGTAGGCTTTCAGCACAGAGTTTGGGCGGTGAGAATTCCCTGTACAAATGGTGTCGTCTGGTTCAGTCTGGCGACAGTCGAAAAAGGGGAATTCGGATGCAGGGGTAATATGACCGTTCGCGTTGCAATAAATGGCTTTGGCCGCATCGGGCGCAATGTACTGCGTGCATTGTATGAAACCGGACGTCGGGCTGAGATCTCCGTGGTCGCCATCAATGAGCTGGCGGATGCTACGGGCATGGCGCATTTGCTGAAATATGACACCAGCCACGGCCGTTTTGCGCTGGATGTGCGCCAGGAACGCGATCTGCTTACCGTGGGTGGCGATACCATCCGCATCCTGCATCAGGCGGCGATAGCGGACCTGCCATGGGGCGAACTGGATGTGGATGTGGTGCTCGACTGCACCGGCATCTACGGCAGCCGGGCTGATGGCGAAGCACATATCTGTGCCGGGGCGAAAAAGGTGTTGTTCTCTCACCCGGGCGGTAATGATCTGGACGCGACCGTGGTGTTTGGCGTCAATGAGCAGGCGCTGCAGGCCAGTGACTGCATTGTTTCCAACGCCTCCTGCACCACCAACTGCATTATTCCGGTGATTAAGCTGATGGATGACGCCTTTAACATTGAATCAGGCACCGTGACCACCATTCACTCCGCGATGCATGATCAGCAGGTTATTGACGCTTATCATCCTGATTTACGCCGTACCCGCGCCGCCAGTCAGTCAATTATTCCGGTTGATACGCGCCTGGCTGCCGGGATTAGCCGAATTTTTCCGAAATTTAGCGACTGTTTTGAAGCCATCGCGGTACGCGTACCAACGATAAATGTGACGGCGATTGATCTGAGCGTCAGCGTCAGCGCCGCCGTCAGCGCCAGCGAGGTTAACGCCCTGCTGCGGGATGCGTCAGAAGGGGCATTTAGTGGTATAGTTGACTATACGGAATTACCGTTAGTCTCAATTGATTTTAACCACGATCCGCACAGTGCCATTGTGGACGGCACGCAAACGCGGGTCAGCGGTCAGCACCTGATTAAGACACTGGTCTGGTGCGACAACGAATGGGGCTTTGCTAACCGGATGCTCGACACCACGTTAGCAATGGCCGCAAGCGGTTTCAGGTAAGACGCGGACTGCGTCTGGCAAAACTTATGAGAATCAACGAGAGGGTTCACCATGTCTGTAATTAAGATGACCGATCTGGATCTTGCTGGTAAGCGTGTTCTGATCCGCGCGGATTTAAACGTGCCAGTTAAAGAAGGTAAAGTTACGTCTGATGCGCGTATTCGTGCGTCTCTGCCGACCATCGAACAGGCGCTGAAACAGGGCGCGAAAGTGATGGTTACCTCTCACCTGGGTCGTCCTACAGAAGGTGAGTACAACGAAGAGTTCTCTCTGCTGCCGGTTGTTAACTACCTGAAAGACAAGCTGGGCGCTGATAATGTCAGCCTGGCAAAAGATTACCTCGATGGCGTTGAGCTGACCGCAGGCAAACTGGTGGTTCTGGAAAACGTCCGCTTTAACAAAGGCGAGAAGAAAGACGACGAAGCACTGTCCAAAAAATACGCCGCCCTGTGCGACGTGTTCGTGATGGATGCCTTCGGTACTGCGCACCGTGCGCAGGCTTCCACCCATGGCGTGGGCAAATTCGCCCCTGTTGCCTGTGCCGGTCCACTGCTGTCTGCAGAGCTGGAAGCGCTGGGCAAAGTGATGTCTAACCCTGAGCGTCCACTGGTTGCGGTGGTCGGTGGTTCTAAAGTTTCCACTAAATTCGACGTGCTGAACTCGCTGGTGAAAATCGCGGACACCGTGATTGTCGGTGGTGGTATCGCGAACACCTTCGTGGCGATTGATAACAACGTCGGTAAATCCCTGTACGAGCCAGACTTCGTTGAAGCAGCAAAAGGCCTGCGTGATCAGTACGGTATTCCGGTACCGGTTGACTCCCGTGTTGGCACGGAATTCTCTGAAACTGCGCCAGCAACCGTGAAAAAAGTTAGCGAAGTGCAGGATAACGAAGAGATTATGGACTTCGGCGACGAAACTGCACTGGCGATGGCGAAACTGCTGAAAGATGCCAAAACCATTCTGTGGAATGGCCCGGTTGGCGTGTTCGAATTCCCGAACTTCCGTAAAGGTACTGAAATCGTAGCGAACGCGATTGCCGACAGCGCAGCCTTCTCTGTGGCTGGTGGTGGCGACACCCTGGCCGCTATCGACCTGTTTGGCATCGAAGATAAAATTTCCTACATCTCTACCGGTGGCGGTGCATTCCTTGAGTTCGTGGAAGGCAAAAAACTGCCAGCAGTAGCCATGCTGGAAGCGCGCGCTAAGCAGTAATTTTCGCGGCGGAACCTCGGGGTTCCGCCTGAATTTCGCGCCTGACAGCAGGCGTAACCGAACCGTTTTTTGATACGGCCAACGAAACAGGACAAAAAGCATGTCTAAAATTTTTGATTTCGTAAAACCAGGCGTTGTCACCGGTGATGACGTACAGAAAGTGTTCCAGGTAGCGAAAGAAAACAAATTCGCTCTGCCAGCAGTTAACTGCGTGGGTACTGACTCCATTAACGCTGTTCTGGAAGCGGCTGCAAAAGTAAAAGCGCCAGTTATCGTTCAGTTCTCTAACGGCGGTGCTGCATTTATCGCCGGTAAAGGTTTCAAAACTGACAAACCACAGGGCGCGGCAATTGCCGGTGCTATCGCTGGCGCACACCATGTGCATCAGATGGCAGAACTATATGGCGTGCCGGTGATCCTGCACACCGACCACTGCGCGAAAAAACTGCTGCCGTGGATCGACGGCCTGCTGGATGCGGGTGAAAAACACTTCGCAGCGACCGGCAAACCGCTGTTCTCTTCTCACATGATCGACCTGTCTGAAGAGTCTCTGGAAGAAAACATCGAAATCAGTGCGAAATACCTGGCGCGCATGGTGAAACTGAACATGACGCTGGAAATCGAACTGGGCTGCACCGGCGGTGAAGAAGATGGCGTGGACAACAGCCATATGGACGCTTCTGCACTGTACACCCAGCCAGAAGACGTGGCTTACGCGTATGAAAAACTGAACGCGATCAGCCCACGCTTCACCCTCGCGGCCTCTTTCGGTAACGTACACGGTGTTTACAAACCAGGTAACGTGAAACTGACCCCGACCATCCTGCGTGATTCTCAGAAATACGTCAGCGAGAAATTCGGTCTGCCAGCGAACTCTCTGGACTTCGTCTTCCACGGCGGTTCCGGTTCTTCTGCGGCAGAAATCGAAGAGTCTATCGGTTACGGCGTGATCAAAATGAACATCGATACCGATACTCAGTGGGCAACCTGGGACGGTATTCTGCAGTACTACAAAAAGAACGAAGCGTACCTGCAGGGCCAGCTGGGTAACCCGGAAGGCATTGATTCTCCAAACAAAAAATACTACGACCCACGTGTATGGCTGCGCAGCGCACAGGCATCCATGGTAGTGCGTCTGGAGCAGGCGTTTAAAGAACTGAACAACGTCGACACGCTGTAAGCGATCGTGTTGTTAATAAAGGCCCTGCGGGGCCTTTTTTTATGCCTGCGCGGCAGAAAAATGTAAGGAAATTCTGCGCTTATTGGCGACGTCAGCGTTTTTTGTTTACCCTTGAGGGTGATGGATTGCCGCACTTCGCGGGCAATATTGTTGTCATTTCCCATCGGGGATTCACTACAGGGCTGATAAATGGAAGATTTAAATGTAATTGATGGCATTAACAATGCCGATGGCTGGCTGGTGCGCAACCAGGCGCTGCTGCTCAGCTATGCGGTAAATATCGTCGCAGCCATCGCGATCATTATTGTCGGGATGATTGTGGCACGCGTTATCTCCAATGGGGTGAACAGAGTGCTGCGGGCGCGGGGCATTGATGCCACGGTGGCGGATTTCCTCTCGGCGCTGGTGCGCTATGGTGTGATCGCCTTTACGCTGATTGCCGCGCTGGGGCGCGTGGGCGTACAAACCGCGTCAGTGATTGCGGTGCTGGGTGCTGCCGGTCTGGCGGTTGGTCTGGCATTGCAGGGCTCGCTGTCTAACCTGGCTGCGGGCGTGCTGCTGGTCACCTTCCGTCCGTTCCGTACCGGCGAGTTTGTCGATCTCGGTGGCGTGATGGGCACGGTGCTGAATGTGCAGATCTTCTCTACCACGCTGCGTTCGGCAGATGGCAAGATGGTGGTGGTGCCAAACGGTAAAATTATTGCCGGCAATATTGTTAATTTCTCGCGCGAGCCGGTACGTCGCAACGAGTTTATTATTGGCGTCGCCTACGATGCCGATGTGGATGAAGTGAAACAGCTGCTGCGCAGCGTCGTCGAAGCCGACAGCCGTGTGTTGCAGGATCGTGGCATCCAGATCGGCCTTAATGAGCTGGCTGCATCGTCATTAAACTTCGTTGTGCGCTGCTGGAGCAACAGCAGCGATCTGCAGGATGTTTACTGGGATCTGATGGCGAACTTTAAAAAGGCGCTGGACAGCAAAGGGATCGGTATCCCTTATCCGCAGATGGATGTGCATCTCCATCACAGCAAAGCTGCGCAGCAACAGGCTGACGCTGAGTAATCTGCAACACCGTGGCGGGCATCAGCCCGCCATTAGCCCTTCTGATAGACCATTAATTCTTTCAATTTCCGCTAATAATCCCGCCGGGATACACTTGCCCGCAGAATGACTATCAATGAGGGCGTTACAGGTGTTTTCAGTTTATTTTCAGGGTGTTGCATTAGGTGCTGCACTGATATTACCTCTCGGTCCGCAAAATGCCTTTGTGATGAATCAGGGAGTACGGCGTCAGTATCACCTGATGACTGCCGGGTTGTGCTCACTGAGCGATATTATTCTGATCTGCGCCGGGGTGTTTGGCGGCAGCGCATTGCTCAATCAGTCGCCGCTGCTGCTGAATCTGGTCACCTGGGGTGGAGTGGCATTCCTGCTATGGTATGGCTGGGGGGCGCTGCGTAACGCGTTTAGCGGTGATATTGAACTGTCGTCTGAAGTGGTGATGCAACACAGCCGCTGGCGCATTGTCGCCACCATGATGGCGGTGACCTGGCTGAATCCGCATGTGTATCTCGATACCTTTGTCGTGCTCGGTAGCCTGGGGGGGCAGCTGCCGCAGGCGGCACGTTACTGGTTTGCCATGGGCACTATCAGCGCGTCGATTCTCTGGTTCTTTGGCCTCGCGCTGCTGGCCTCCTGGCTGTCACCCGTACTGCGCACGGGTAAAGCACAGCGCATTATCAATCTGCTGGTTGGTGCCGTGATGTGGTTTATTGCGTTTAAACTGGCGCAGCAGGGGCTGGCAGGATTTGCGTAAATCTCTGTATAGCCGCGCACCGCGCCAGAACTTTTGCCACAATCAAAACTCAGAACAGCACGCATACAGGCGAATGATGCTCTGCGCTATGCTGACTCAGATTTAATTGTCTTCAGGGAGGACTTCAGGTGAAATTGAAAGCGCTGGCGCTGGCCGCCATGATGGGAACCGCCACTGTACCGCTGTTTGCTCAGGCCGCTGAGCTGCCGGAAGGGCCTCATGTGGTCACTTCCGGGCAGGCGACGGTCGATGCCACACCGGATATCGCCACGCTGGCGATTGAAGTGAATGTGTCGGCAAAAGATGCGGCGGAAGCCAAGAAACAGGCTGATAGCCGTGTGCAGCAATATTTCGATCTGCTGCAAAAAAATGGTATTGAGAAGAAAGATATCAATGCTGCCAACCTGCGTACCCAGCCGGAATACGATTACACCAAAGAGGGGAAATCGGTGCTGAAAGGGTATCAGGCGGTGCGTCAGGTACAGGTTACCGTTCGTCAGCTGGATAAGCTGAATGATTTGCTGGATGGCGCGCTGAAATCGGGTCTGAATGAGATCCGTTCAGTCGAGCTGGGCGTGGCGAATCCGGATGCGTATAAGGATCAGGCACGTAAAGCGGCGATCGAGAACGCAACGAAGCAGGCGGCGGCACTGGCCGAGGGCTTTAACGCGAAGCTGGGGCCGGTTTACAGCATTCGCTATCATGTTGCCAATTATCAGCCGATGCCGGTGGCGCGGATGTTTAAAACGACCGATGCCGCGCCGATGACCTCGGCGGCGCAGACTTACGAACAGCAGAGCATTCACTTTGATGATCAGGTGGATGTGGTGTTTGAGATCCAGCGAAATCCGTAATTTCTTGCTTAACAGCGGCGAATCAGCTTAAAGCTCGGGAGCGTCGCTTTTAGTCTCGTGGCTGCCCAGGGAACACGGTCAGCTCCGGCAAGACGCAAAAGCAGCCATCCATGGGCGTTCGTCCCGCGCCGTCCATGGCGCGGGACGCTTTCCTCCGCTAACCGTGTTCCCTGTGCCTTGAACTGATTTGTTGCTGCACGGTTTCAGGTGCTTTGTGCTTTGACCTGATGAGTCGTCTGACAACAAAACCGGCGCACTGTTTTTATTCCGTATCCTGTCTGAGAACACGATGGCCATGCGACAACAGTGCATCAGTCACCCGGCGCATCAGGCGGCTTTCCGGCGCAAAGCGGTGCCAGTACAGCATACGACGCTGCAACAGCCCCGGTGTCAGATCAATCAGCTCACCACTTGCCAGCTCTTTTTCGATCTGCAGGTGCGGGATCATACAGCAGGTCGATCCCTGCCGTGCCAGCTGCACAAAGGCTTCCGACGAGTTAACGATATGGCAGGGCACACTGCCCGGTGACAGATCGAAGTTCTGCTGTAAAAACGCCTGATGCATATCATCAAGATGGTCGAAGGCGACTGCAGGTGCTTTCAGCAGTGCCGAGCGGGTGACGCCATTCGGGAAATAACGTTCAGCAAACTCTTTCGAACCAACAAACAGATAATCGAGCGCACCCAGCTGATCGACCAGACAGCTCGGCAGCGGCTGCGGCTGAATGGAGACCGCGCCCACCACTTCACCACGACGCAGACGCTCCTGGGTGCGGGTTTCATCTTCCACCTGCAGGTTCAGACGCACCGGCGAATCGCTCAGCACATCTTTCAGCGCCGGCAACAGCCAGGTTGCCAGACTGTCGGCGTTGACCGCCAGTGACAGCAGCAGTGGGGTGGTGGTGCCACCCTGTTCATCACCCAGCCACTCCTCTTCCAGCAGTTCCACCTGATGCAGCAGAGCCAGCAGTTTCTGCCCCTGCTCCGTCGGGCGTGGCGGAACAGTACGTACCAGCAGCGGCTGGCCGAACATATTTTCCAGCTGTTTAATGCGCTGCGATACGGCAGACTGGGTAATACATAATTTTTGTGCGGCGCGTTCAAAACCGCGCTCACGGATCACCGCATCCAGCGCCTGAAGCGTTCTGTAGTCCGGGCGTTTCATTGTGGTTGTCTTCTCCTTCAGGTGGGATGCCAGCACTATGCCACAAAATCTGGCTTTTGCCCTGACCTAAGCGATCAATCTATACTAAGGCACTTCAATGCAGCTGAGGCTTTAAACATATCATGACGCAGGATGAACTGAAAAAAGCAGTTGGCTGGGCCGCACTAAAATACGTACAGCCCGGAACCGTAGTAGGTGTTGGCACCGGCTCGACCGCCTCACACTTTATTGATGCACTGGCCACGATAAAAGATCAGATTGAGGGCGCGGTTTCCAGTTCTGAAGCCTCAACCGCTAAGCTGCTCAGCTTAGGCATTGATGTATTCGATCTCAATAAAGTGGACTCGCTGGCGGTTTATGTTGATGGCGCGGATGAGATCAACCCGCAGATGCATATGATCAAAGGCGGTGGTGCGGCTCTGACGCGTGAGAAGATTGTCGCGGCGGTTACCGACAAATTTATCTGTATTGCCGATGCCTCGAAACAGGTCGACGTGCTGGGTAAATTCCCGCTGCCGGTGGAAGTGATCCCGATGGCGCGTGCGCACGTGACCCGTGAGCTGGTGAAACTGGGTGGCCTGCCGCAATACCGCGAGAATGTGGTGACCGATAACGGCAACATTATTCTTGATGTGCATAATCTGCAGATTTTTGACCCGATTGCGCTGGAAAAAGCGATCAATGCGATTCCCGGTGTCGTCACTGTCGGGCTGTTCGCCAGCCGTGGCGCGGATGTGGCGCTGATTGGCACGCCAGATGGCGTCAAAACTATCGAAAAATGATCTGTCCGGCGCGGCGGCGCCGGCAGTTATTTACTGCTAAAAAATATCTTTTCTTCAACAGGTTAAATTTGGTGACTTATGTCACATAAGTGAGGCCTGTTGCACCTTCATTCTGCCCGGGTGAAGCGAATCGCTATAATCTGTTACATTGTGCTGTCTGACGATGCCGCCGTGCTGGGGGCAAGGCAATCGTTTGTATTGCCGCCAGCGTATTTTTTGATATTTTGACAGAAGGCTGGCTTATACCTCGGGTATATCAGTTACATCTGTCTGCAAAATTAAGGTCGGGAAATGGCAAAGGTATCACTGGAGAAAGACAAGATTAAATTCCTGCTGGTGGAAGGTGTCCACCAGAGCGCGCTGGAAAATCTGCGCGCGTCAGGCTATACCAATATCGAATTTCATAAAGGCGCGCTGGACAGCGAATCGCTGAAAGAATCCATCCGTGATGCGCATTTTGTTGGCATCCGTTCGCGTACCCATCTGACCGAAGAGATTTTCGCCGCGGCGGAAAAACTGGTGGCAGTGGGCTGCTTCTGTATCGGCACCAACCAGGTCGATCTGACTGCAGCAGCGAAACGTGGGGTTCCGGTGTTCAATGCGCCTTTCTCCAATACCCGATCCGTTGCCGAACTGGTGATTGGCGAACTGTTGCTGCTGCTGCGCGGTGTTCCGGAAGCGAATGCCAAAGCTCATCGCGGCGTGTGGAATAAACTGGCGGTAGGCTCTTACGAAGCACGCGGCAAGAAGCTGGGTATCATTGGCTACGGCCATATCGGTATGCAGCTGGGCGTGCTGGCGGAAAGCCTGGGCATGCACGTGTTCTTCTATGATATCGAGAACAAACTGCCGCTGGGTAACGCCACGCAGGTGCGCCATCTTTCTGACCTGCTGAACATGAGCGATGTGGTCAGCCTGCATGTGCCGGAAACGGTCGCCACGCAGAACATGATTGGCGCGCAAGAGCTGGCGCTGATGAAACCCGGTTCACTGCTGATTAACGCCTCACGCGGTACTGTGGTGGATATCCCGGCACTGTGCGCGGTGCTGAAAGATAAGCATCTGGCTGGTGCGGCAATCGACGTATTCCCGACCGAGCCGGCGACCAACAGTGATCCGTTCAACTCGCCGCTGTGTCAGTTTGATAACGTGATCCTGACCCCGCATATCGGCGGTTCTACTCAGGAAGCACAGGAAAATATCGGTATTGAAGTGGCCGGTAAACTGGCGAAATATTCCGATAACGGTTCAACCCTGACCGCGGTTAACTTCCCGGAAGCGTCGCTGCCGTTGCATGGTGAAGCCGTCAGCCGTCTGCTGCATATCCATGAAAACCGTCCTGGTGTGCTGACTGCGATTAACCAGATCTTCGCTGAGCAGGGCATCAACATTGCCGCCCAGTATCTGCAGACGACTCCGCAGATGGGTTATGTGGTGATTGATATCGACGCAGAGCAGGATGTGGCGGATAAAGCGCTGCAACTGATGAAGGCGATTCCTGGCACCATCCGCGCGCGTCTGCTGTACTGATGGCGCAACAAGGGAGCCGAAAGGCTCCCTTGTTTTATCACACCCGATCTCTGCTTGTGTTTATGGCCATTGCCACAACTTGCCCGGCGTGATCATCGCTGACAGCGGGACATCCCAGCGCGCCACTGGCAATTGTTCCACCCGCTGACAGTCATGGGCGAATCCTACCAGTTGCATCCGATACTGTTGCCAGTTCTGCAGGGTACGGTCATAAAAACCGCCCCCCATTCCCAGCCGGTTGCCCTCACTATCAAATGCCACTAACGGCATCAGTACCACATCCAGCTCGCTCAGCGGCAGCAGATTGCGGATATCCAGTGGCGGTTCCGGAATGCGCAGCCGGTTTGGCTGCAGCTCGGTATGTTCGTCGTAGCGCAGAAACATCAGCTGCCCGCGGGCAAAAGGGTGCAATACCGGCAGGTACAGCTGCTTTTTTTGCTGCCACAGGTGGGCAATCAGGGGACGGGTATTCAGTTCACCATCGACGGAGAGAAACAGTGCGATACGCTGTGCCTGAGCAATCGGGAGAAAATTCAGCGCATGTTCAGCGGCCAGTTCGGCTGCCTGTTGTTGTTGTTCGTCGCTAAGCGCGCGGCGCAGATGGCGCACATGGGTACGAATATCCTGACGATCAAACAGTGTGAAAGATGTCATAGGGAACTCGTGATGGCTGGTTTTGCTGCCCGAGGGCAGAAACGGTATGACCGTTAAGAAAAGAAGGTGATCTCCGAGATGCCGCCGCAGGCTGTAACCCTTGAACCCTTGGTTCAAGGTGAGTATGCCGTCGCAACCATCAGGCTTCTCGGACGAACCGAGCATGCTCACAGGTTACGGAGCGTCACACTCTGTAAGTATGAAATATCGGCTCAGGGGACTGGCCCGCTTGCAAACATCTCAGAGAAAATTTACTTCACCGTCACTGTACCACAGTTAACCATGAAGTGTTATTCGAACTTTGCACCCTGGCGATCAGTTATGCGACCTTGCTCAAGTAATGCCTGTTCAATGGTCTGCTGTAACATGCGAATGCGTTGTTCCATGTTGGCGGCATAGTCACGTGTTTTGACTTTTTCCTGCGCCAGTTCATGACAAATATTCAACGCGGCAATGAATACCAGCTGCTCAGTATTTGTGACTCTAGTGCGAACTTTTAAATCTTGCAACCGTTGATTCAGGTCCTGTGCCGCCATGTTCAGCGCATCTTGCTGTTCAGGCGGACAATTTACCCGTAATGAACGGCCAAAAATTTGAATATCTACCGGTTGTGCAGACATGCCACCTTCCTGACTGAATACTACGCCCGCAAATTCACCCTTACCACTCAAGGGCTTGGGAGGGGCGCCACTATAGCTACCCTAAACAGAAGAAACAAGCCCTTTCTGGAATCGGCAAGGCACCTGGTGGTAGCATAACACGAACTAATCCTGTCAACGACGATGAATGCGTATGTCTATCCAGAACTCTATGCCGGGCTATGATGCTCTGGCCTCCGCGTTAACACAGCAGGGCGTTGGGATGACGCCAGCGGAAATGCACGGCTTAATCAGCGGAATTCTCTGCGGCGGCAATCAGGATCGCAGCTGGCAGACGCTGGTACATGACCTGACGAACGAAGGCATGGCCTTCTCGCAAACCCTGTCACAGCCACTACAGCAACTGCATCAGGGGATTAGCGATGCGCTGGAAGATGATGATTTCCTGTTTCAGCTGTTCCTGCCCGCTGACGACAGCTCGGTGTTTGACCGCGCCGATGCGTTGGCGGGTTGGGTGAACCACTTCCTGCTGGGGCTGGGTGTCACTCAGCCGAAACTGGATAAAGTGAAGGGCGAAGCGGGCGAAGCGGGTGAAGCGATTGACGACCTGCGTACCATTGCTCAGCTGGGTTATGACGAAGATGAAGACCAGGAAGAGCTGGAACAGTCGCTGGAAGAGGTAATTGAGTACGTGCGCGTGGCGGCGTTGCTGTGCCATGAAACCTTTGCCCGCCCGACGCCAACGGCGGTTGAGATCAAGAAACCGACCTTACACTAAACTTATTATACCCGTCATACTTCAAGTTGCAGATGCGTTGGCTTTCCTCGCTCACCCAGGTCACTTACTCATGTAAGCTCCCTGGGATTCGCTGCGTCGCCGCCTTCCTGCAACTCGAATTATTTAGGGTATATCGGTTGTATTGCAGGCCATCAGCGCCACTCATTTTCAACAGGGAGCCGTATTGTGGTTAATCTTTCCGCGTTTTTGCAGCGCCGTCAGGCACTGTTAGCCAAAATGGCGCCGGGCAGTGCGGCGGTGATTTTCGCCGCGCCAGAAGCCACCCGCAGCAACGACAGCGAATATCCTTATCGCCAGAACAGCGATTTCTGGTACTTCACCGGTTTTAACGAGCCGGAAGCGGCGCTGGTGCTGATTAAAAGCGATGAGACACACAACCACAGCGTGCTGTTTAACCGCGTACGTGATAAAAGCGCCGAGATCTGGTTTGGCCGTCGTTTGGGTCAGGATGCGGCACCGGAAAAACTGGGCGTTGATCGCGCTCTGCCGTGGGATGATATCCGCCAGCAGCTTCATTTGTTGCTGAATGGCCTGGATGTGGTGTACCACGCGCAGGGGCTGTATGACGAAGCGGATCAGATTGTGTTTGGCGCGCTGGAAAAGCTGCGCCGCGGTTTCCGGCAAAATCTGAGCGCACCGGCAACGCTGACCGACTGGCGTCCGTGGGGGCATGAGATGCGTCTGTTCAAATCGGAAGAAGAGCTGGACATTCTGCGTCAGGCGGGAAAAATCAGTGCGCTGGCACATACCCGTGCGATGCAGAAAGCCCGTCCGGGGATGTATGAATATCAGCTGGAAGGGGAAATTCAGCACGAATTTAACCGCCATGGCGCCCGCTTCCCGTCGTATAACACTATTGTTGGCGGTGGCGAAAACGGCTGCATCCTGCACTACACCGAAAATGAATCACCGCTGCGTGATGGTGATCTGGTGCTGATTGATGCCGGTTGCGAGTTCCACAGCTATGCCGGTGACATCACGCGTACTTTCCCGGTGAATGGCAAATTCACGGCGCCACAGCGGGCGATTTACGACATCGTACTGGCGTCGTTATACCGTGCGCTGGAACTGTTCCGCCCGGGCACCAGCATTCGCGACGTCAATGACGAAGTGGTGCGCATTATGGTTACCGGCCTGGTGAAACTGGGCGTGATGAAAGGCGAGGTCGATCAACTGATTGCCGATAACGCCCACCGCGAATTCTATATGCACGGTCTGAGCCACTGGCTGGGACTGGATGTGCATGATGTCGGCCACTACGGTACTGCTGATCGCGGTCGTATTCTCGAACCCGGCATGGTACTGACGGTGGAGCCGGGTCTGTATATCGCGCCGGATGCTGATGTGCCAGCGGAGTACCGCGGCATTGGTATCCGTATTGAAGACGATATCGTGATTACCGCTGAGGGTAACGAGAATCTGACCGACAGCGTGGTCAAAGACGCGGATGCGATTGAAGCGCTGATGGCGGCGGCAAACGCACGATGAGTATTCTTATTGCCGGTGGCGGTATGACTGGCGCCACCCTGGCGCTGGCGATCTCCCACCTGTCACAAGGCCAGTTGCCGGTGACACTGATTGAGGCCAGTGCGCCAGGCGATCGTCGTCATCCCGGCTATGACGGCCGTGCTATCGCGCTGGCGGAAGGTACCAGCCAGCAACTGGCGGCGATTAATCTCTGGCCTGCGCTGCAGGACTGTGCGACGCCGATTACACGTGTGCATGTCAGCGATCGCGGACATGCTGGCTTTGTGTCGCTGGAGGCGCAGGATTATGGCGTGGCGGCGCTGGGCAATGTGGTGGAACTGCACGACATCGGCCAGCGGCTGTTTGCGCTGCTGAAACAGGCACCCGGCGTAACGCTGCGCTGTCCGGCGACGGTACAGCAGGTCAGCCGCAGCAAGCAGCAGGTCAGTGTTACCCTTGATAGTGGCGAGCAGCTGGATGCTGCGTTACTGGTGGCGGCAGATGGCGCGCGCTCACCGCTGGCCGCCTCCTGTGGCATCCAGTGGCAGAGTGAGGATTACCAGCAGGTGGCGGTGATTGCCAACGTCTCCACCCAGCTGCCACACGATGGCCGTGCTTTTGAGCGTTTTACGCCGCATGGCCCACTGGCGCTGCTGCCGATGTCTGCAGGCCGCTGCTCCTTAGTCTGGTGTCACCCGCGCGAGCAACAGGCGCAGGTGGACAGCTGGAGCGATGATGAATTTTTACGTCAGTTGCAAAGCGCATTTGGCTGGCGACTGGGCAAATTTACTCAGGTGGGGCAGCGCGTCAGCTATCCGCTGGCGTTGCAGACCGCCACCCAACATATCAGCCATCGTCTGGCGCTGGTGGGCAATGCCGCGCAGACGCTGCATCCGATTGCCGGTCAGGGATTCAACCTTGGCCTGCGTGATGTGATGTCGCTGGCTGAAACGCTGGCAACGGCGCAGCGCCAGCAGCAGGATGTCGGCAGTTTTGCCGTACTGCAACACTACCAGCAGCGTCGTCAGCCGGATCGCCGGGCCACCATTGGCATTACTGATGGGCTGGTGCGTCTGTTCGCCAACCGTTACGCACCGCTGGTGGTGGGACGCAGCCTTGGCCTGATGGCAATGGACAATTTACCGCTGATGCGCAACCTGCTGGCCGAACGTACGCTCGGCTGGGTGAAGCGTTGATAAGAGGATTTTCATGCAAACATATGACGTAGTGATCGCCGGTGGCGGTATGGTTGGCCTGGCGGTGGCGTGCGGATTGCAGGGCAGCGGGTTACGTATTGCGGTGCTGGAAAAAACGCCGCCACACCAGATCAGTACAGACGCGCCGCCTGCGCTGCGTGTCTCGGCGATTAACGCCGCCAGTGAACGCCTGCTGCAACATCTCGGCGTCTGGTCAGCGATTCTCGCACTGCGCGCCAGCCCTTATCACGGGATGCAGGTATGGGATCGTGACAGCTTCGGCAATATTGCCTTTGATGATGAACAGCAGGGGTTATCACATCTCGGCCATATTATTGAAAACCAGGTGATCCACCAGGCGCTGTGGCAGAAGGCCAGCCAGCACAGCGATATCACACTGATTGCCCCGGCTCAGCTGCAACAGGTGGCGTTTGGCGACAACGAAGCGTTTGTCACACTGGAAGATGGCTCGATGATGAGTGCACGTCTGCTGGTAGCGGCGGATGGCGCGAATTCATGGCTGCGTAATAAAGCCGATATCCCGCTGGCGTTCTGGGACTACGAGCATCACGCGCTGGTGGCCAATATCCGTACCGAACAGCCGCATGATGCCGTGGCGCGTCAGGTGTTTCATGGCGATGGTATTCTGGCGTTTCTGCCGCTCAGCGACCCGCATTTATGCTCAATTGTCTGGTCGTTGCCACCGCAGGAGGCAAGCCGTTTGCAGTCGATGCCTGAAGCGTTGTTTAACCAGCAGCTGTCAGTGGCGTTTGATATGCGCATGGGATTGTGCAGCGTGGAAAGCGAACGCCAGAGCTTCCCGCTGATGGGACGCTATGCGCGCAGTTTTGCTGCGCACCGTCTGGCACTGGTGGGCGATGCCGCGCATACCATTCACCCGCTGGCCGGGCAGGGCGTTAACCTCGGTTTTATGGATGCCGCAGAGCTGATTGGCGAGATTAAGCGTCTGCATCAGCAGGGGAAAGATATCGGTCAGCATCTCTATCTGCGCCGTTACGAGCGCAGCAGAAAGCACAGCGCTGCGCTGATGCTGGCGAGTATGCAGGGGTTCCGTGAACTGTTTGCCGGTGACAATCCGGCGAAAAAACTGCTGCGTGATGTCGGACTGAAACTGGCGGATGCGTTGCCTGGCGTCAAACCGCGCCTGCTGAAACAGGCGATGGGGCTGCACGACCTTCCTGAATGGCTGAAATAAACGCCTGATTCTTAATCCTGCTGCGATGAGGCAGGGACACCGTTTTGCCCCTTCCCCCGCTTGCGGGGGAAGGTTGGGATGGGGGAGCAAACGACTCCACTCCCGAATCGCTGGCCCCCTCTCCCTGGCCCTCCCCATTTTATGGGGGAGGGGATCTGGTCGGTGATGGCGGTAAGACGGTTTTTCTGCCGACGCATTCCTCCCAAATTCCCCATTTTCACTCCGCGCCCCATTTTGGTGCGTATTTGAAATATTCTAATTTTACCTGTCAATTGGCATTATTTTTTTTCATGCGAATGCGGTTTTTACAAAGTCATTTTTTATCTCGCCTTCACCATTAGCTGATAATTAATCTGACAGGTTATCATTTATCTGTCAGTTATGTGTGCTGGTGCGCGGTTTTGTAGTGAAAAATTCTGAATAGTGATCGTGCCTCGTCATTGTGCAACCGCATTTCGCCCTCGTATAGCTTATGGTTAATCCGCACATTCAGTGGTAACTTTCAGGTAAAGGTAACGTTTGCGTTGCGCCATTTGCCGTACGTATGCGCGCGTGAATCGACGAACTTCTCGCTCAGGCACAGGACAGATATGACTCAGCAGACTCCTTTGTTCGAACAACATCAAACCTGCGGCGCCCGCATGGTGGATTTTCATGGCTGGATGATGCCGCTGCACTACGGTTCACAGCTGGATGAACATCACGCGGTGCGCACTGACGCTGGTATGTTTGATGTTTCCCATATGACCATTGTCGATCTCCGCGGCGCACGCACCCGCGAATTTTTACGCTATCTGCTGGCGAATGATGTCGCCAAACTCACCCAGCCAGGTAAAGCGCTGTACACCGGCATGCTGAATGCATCAGGTGGCGTAATCGACGATCTGATTGTTTACTTTATGAGCGAAGAGTACTTCCGTCTGGTGGTCAACTCTGCAACCCGAGAAAAAGATCTGGCGTGGATCAGCGAACATGCTGCGCCTTATGGCGTGGAACTGCAGGAGCGTGACGATCTGGCGTTAATCGCTGTTCAGGGGCCGAATGCGCAGCAGAAAGCGCAGAGTCTGCTGGATGACGCGCAGCGCCAGGCGGTTGCGGGCATGAAGCCGTTCTTCGGCGTGCAGGCGGGCGAACTGTTTATCGCCACCACCGGTTATACCGGTGAAGCGGGTTACGAAATTGCCCTGCCAGCGACGCAGGCGGTGGATTTCTGGCAACAGCTGCTGGCAGCGGGTGTGAAACCGGCTGGCCTTGGCGCGCGTGACACCCTGCGACTGGAAGCAGGGATGAATCTCTATGGCCAGGAGATGGATGAAACCATTTCTCCGCTGGCCGCCAATATGGGCTGGACGGTGAGCTGGGAACCGGCAGATCGAGACTTTATTGGCCGTGAAGCGCTGGAAATTCAGCGTGCGAAAGGCGGCGAAAAACTGGTCGGGCTGGTGATGACCGAAAAAGGCGTACTGCGCAACGAGCTGCCGGTCCGGTTTAGCGACGACGCCGGCAATATCCATGAAGGCGTGATCACCAGCGGATCGTTCTCTCCGACGCTGGGCTACAGCATTGCGCTGGCACGTGTGCCGGACGGCATCGGCGACCATGCGATTGTGCAAATCCGCAACCGCGAAATGCCGGTGCGGGTAACGAAACCTGTTTTTGTGCGTGCCGGTAAGCCGGTCGCGCTGTAATCCCTTTATTTTTCTGGAGACTGTGGCCGATGAGCAATGTGCCAAATGAACTGAAATACCGCGACAGCCATGAGTGGGTGCGCAAAGAAGCCGACGGCAGCTACACCGTGGGGATCACCGAGCACGCACAGGAGCTGCTGGGCGACATGGTGTTTGTTGACCTGCCTGAAGTTGGTGCGACCTTCGCCGCTGGCGATGATTGTGCGGTGGCTGAATCTGTGAAGGCCGCATCTGATATTTATGCGCCACTGAGCGGTGAAATCATTGCGGTTAACGAAGAGCTGGAAGGTTCACCGGAGCTGGTCAACAGCGAACCTTATGGTGACGGCTGGCTGTTTAAAATCAAAGCCAGCGACGAATCTGAACTGGATTCGATGCTGGATGCCGATGCGTATAAAGCGTCAATCGAAGAGTAACCGTGAATACCCCTTCCTCCGTTAGCGGAGGAAGGTCGGGATGGGGGAGCCAATGACTTCGATCTTCTGTCACTCGTTCTCCCTCCCAGCCCCTCCTTCGCACCGCGGGGAGGGAATATCCCATTTCAATGCCCGATGCAGGATTTACCGCTAATGACTCAGACTCTCAGCCAGCTTGAACACACCGGTGCGTTTATCGAGCGCCATATCGGTCCTTCGCAGGAGCAGCAGCAAACGATGCTGAACGCCATTGGTGCCAGCTCTCTGCACGAACTGATTACCTCGATTGTGCCTGCCGACATTCAGTTACCCAGCCCGCCTGCGATTGGCGACGCGCTGACTGAGCATCAGGCGCTGGCGGAGCTGAAAGCCATTGCCAGCCAGAACCAGCTGTATAAATCCTACATCGGCATGGGTTACACCCCGGTGTTAACCCCGCCGGTTATCCTGCGCAATATGCTGGAAAACCCGGGCTGGTACACCGCGTATACGCCGTATCAGCCGGAAGTATCACAGGGCCGTCTCGAAGCGCTGCTGAATTTCCAGACCCTGACGCTGGATCTGACCGGTCTGGATATCGCCTCCGCATCGTTGCTGGACGAAGCCACTGCGGCGGCGGAAGCGATGGCGATGGCAAAGCGCGTCAGCAAGCTGAAAAACGCCAATAAATTCTTTGTTGCTGATGATATTCATCCGCAGACACTCGACGTGGTGCGCACCCGCGCAGAAACCTTTGGTTTTGAAGTGCTGGTGGATAGTGCCGAAAAAGCGCTGGATCATCAGGAAGTGTTTGGCGTGTTGCTGCAGCAGGTGGGAACGACTGGCGAAGTGCATGATTACCGGGCGCTGATTGCCGAATTAAACCAGCGTAAAGTGGTGGTCAGTGTGGCGGCGGACTTTATGTCGCTGGTTCTGCTGGAAGCACCTGGCAAGCAGGGCGCGGATATCGTCTTCGGCTCTGCGCAACGTTTCGGCGTGCCGATGGGCTACGGTGGTCCGCATGCGGCCTTCTTTGCCGCCCGTGACGAACACAAACGCTCGATGCCGGGCCGTATTATTGGTGTGTCGCGTGATGCCGCGGGCAACACGGCGTTGCGTATGGCGATGCAGACCCGTGAACAGCATATCCGCCGTGAAAAGGCCAACTCCAATATCTGTACCTCGCAGGTCCTGCTGGCGAATATCGCGGGTCTGTATGCGGTGTACCATGGACCGGCAGGACTGCAACGCATTGCCGGACGTATCCACCGTCTGACCGATATTCTGGCGGCCGGTCTGCGCCAGGGCGGGCTGACGCTGCGTCATCAGCGCTGGTTCGACACCATTACTGTGGAAGTGGCTGACAAAGCTGCGGTGCTGGCACGCGCGCTGAGCTTTGGCGTCAACCTGCGTACCGATATTCATCATGCAGTGGGTATTACGCTGGATGAAACCACCAGTCGTGACGATGTGGTGGCACTGCTGGCGATCCTGCTGGGTGACGATCACGGGCTGGATATCGATGCACTGGACGCGCAGATCGTGGCGAGTGAGACATCGCTGCCTGCCGCGCTGCTGCGCCAGGAGGCGATCCTGAGCCATCCGGTCTTTAACCGTTATCACAGCGAAACCGAGATGATGCGTTATATGCACAGCCTCGAACGCAAAGATCTGGCGCTGAACCAGGCGATGATCCCGCTCGGTTCCTGCACCATGAAACTGAACGCTGCGGCGGAAATGATCCCGATTACCTGGCCGGAGTTTGCCGGACTGCATCCGTTCTGCCCGGCAGAGCAGGCAGGCGGTTATCTGCAGATGATTGGTCAGCTGTCGCAGTGGCTGGTGCAGCTGACAGGCTATGATGCACTGTGTATGCAGCCGAACTCCGGCGCGCAGGGCGAATATGCTGGCCTGCTGGCGATCCGCCGTTATCACGAAAGCCGTGATGAAGCGGGACGCCATATCTGTCTGATCCCGAGTTCTGCGCACGGCACCAACCCGGCGTCAGCGCAGATGGCGGGCATGAGCGTGGTGGTGGTGGCCTGCGACAAGCAGGGCAACATCGATCTGCACGATCTGCGTGAGAAAGCGGAGCAGGCAGGTGAGCAGCTCTCCTGCATTATGGTGACCTATCCGTCCACGCACGGCGTGTATGAAGAGACGATCCGCGAAGTGTGCCAGATCGTGCATCAGTTTGGCGGCCAGGTGTATCTCGATGGCGCAAACATGAATGCGCAGGTGGGGATCACCACGCCGGGCTATATCGACGCGGATGTTTCACACCTCAACCTGCATAAAACCTTCTGTATTCCACACGGCGGCGGCGGCCCGGGCATGGGACCGATTGGCGTGAAAGCGCATCTGGCGCCGTTTGTGCCAGGCCACAGCGTGGTACAGATTGATGGCATGCTGACGGAGCAGGGTGCGGTATCCGCCGCGCCATTCGGCAGCGCCTCGATTCTGCCAATCAGCTGGATGTATATCCGTATGATGGGCGCGGAAGGGCTGAAACAGGCCAGTTCGGTGGCGATCCTCAATGCCAACTATATCGCCCGTCGTCTGCAGTCGGCCTACCCGGTGCTGTACAGCGGTCGCGATGGCCGTGTGGCGCACGAATGTATTCTGGATATTCGTCCGCTGAAAGAGCAGACCGGCATCAGCGAACTGGATATCGCCAAACGTCTGATTGACTACGGTTTCCACGCGCCAACCATGTCGTTCCCGGTGGCGGGCACACTGATGGTGGAGCCGACGGAGTCGGAGAGCAAGCTGGAGCTGGATCGCTTTATCGATGCGATGCTGGCGATTCGCATGGAGATCGATCGTGTGGCGGATGGCGAGTGGTCAGCGGAAGATAACCCGCTGGTGAATGCGCCGCACACGCAGAAAGAAATGGTGGGCGAGTGGGGGCATCCTTACAGCCGCGAACTGGCAGTGTTCCCGGCGGGCAGCGAGAATAAATACTGGCCGACAGTGAAGCGCCTTGATGATGTGTTTGGCGACCGTAACCTGTTCTGCTCCTGCGTACCGATTTCTGATTATCTGTAATCTCCGTACTGTCCCCTCCCCCATCCTCCTTCCCCCGTCAGCGGGGGAAGGAGATGTTCGTCCCCGTCCGTTTCATTACTCATCACGTTTTCCCCGCCACTGAAAGATTAAATTTCAGCTTACAACTGTACACTGAAAAAATTCTCAGTTAGGCTGTGTGCAAATATGCAGCAGTCCCTGACAGGAGAATCGTTTTTATGACGAATAACGCGCTGGCGATAAAAGGTTATTCCCTGGCGGAAGAGATCGCCAACAGCATCAGCCATGGCATTGGCTGCATCTTCGGCATTATTGGTCTGGTGCTGCTGCTCGATCAGGCGCTGGATATGCGCGCGGGTGCGATGGCGATCACCAGCTACAGCATCTATGGCGGCAGTATGATCCTGCTGTTCCTCGCCTCCACGCTGTATCACGCCATTCCCCATCAGGGGGCGAAATACTGGCTGAAAAAACTCGATCACTGCGCCATTTATCTGCTGATTGCCGGCACCTACACCCCGTTTCTGCTGGTGGGGCTGAAATCGCCGCTGGCGCACTGGCTGATGGGCGTAATCTGGAGTCTGGCGCTGGTGGGCATTGTGTTTAAGCTGCTGTTTGCCCACCGTTTTAAGGCGCTATCGCTGACCACCTATCTGCTGATGGGCTGGCTGTCGCTAATTGTGATTTATCAGCTGGCCATCACGCTGCCTGCAGGTGGTGTCTGGCTGCTGGCGGCAGGCGGTATTGTCTACAGCCTCGGGGTGATCTTCTACACCTCAAAGCGCATCCCGTTTAATCACGCGATCTGGCACGGTTTTGGCTGGGCGGTTGCCTGTGCCACTTTGTGGCGATCTACTTCTATGTGAGTTAACGACGGCAGACGAAGTGGGTGCGGACACCAGACGGCGTCCGCACAAGAAGGATTAATCGAGAGTGTAAGGCAGTGGCTGCACGCTCAGTTTACCGCCTTCATCACCCTGCACGCGCAGGATGCTGTCGGCTTCCAGGTCGTTGTTCAGCACCACCTGCACCCAGACGTCACCATTATTCAGCTGAATTGCCGCCAGTACCGTACCGGTACGACGCCAGTTTTCTCCCAGCTGCAACTCCAGCGCGTCACCCGCCACTGGCACCCGGCTGGCATTGCCCGCCAGCCAGTAAAGCGCGCGTTTGTTGGCGCCGCGGAATTTAGCGCGTGCCACCATCTCCTGGCCGGTATAGCAGCCCTTTTTAAAGCTGATGGCATCCAGTGCCTGCAAATTGGTGGCCTGCGGGATCAGCTGGGCGCTGTTTTCGCTATCGATGACGGGCAGACCGGCTTCAATATCCAGCGCCAGCCACTGTTTGCTGTCATTGAACTGCGCTTCACCGGCCAGTTTCTGCTGAATTGCCTGCGCCTGTTCCTCACTGGTTACCAGCAGGAAGCGCTCGGCAGGATGAGCAAACCACAACAGCGTGCTGTCATTTTGTTGCACCACCGGGTTTTCGGCATCCGGCAACTGTTCATACAGGCTTGCCAGCGCTGCGCGTGCCTGGAAACCGGCCAGACCGAGCAGAACGGATTGATCGTCAGCGGCGATGGTCACTTTGGCGAACACGGCATATTTTTTCAGCTCGGTGATCTGCACATCACGCAGGTTACGGCGTTCGATATAAGCCAGCCCTTCACCGCGATGGAACAGGCGTAAGTTACTCCACATTTTCCCTTTGGCATCGCAATGGGCGGCGAGGAAATGCTGTTCTGCCGTCAGTATCGCCACATCCAGCGTCAGCTGGCCCTGCAGATAGCTGATACTGTCCTGACCCTGCACGGTCGTCAGCGCCCACTCTTCGAGCGACATCAGCGTCAGGGGCAGGCGTGCAGAGGCAACAGGCTGACGCGGCGGTAAAGTAAAGGTTGGCATAGTTCTGTCCTGAAATGGAGAATCCAAAAACCATCAACAATGGTATCCATGTTAAAAGAGCCGACCTGCATTGCAACCAGTTTTGCCCGCCAGCGGCACAAAACGCGTGTTAACCCTGCGGGTGGTGGTGGCGCTTTGCTTGTTATGCCGCACCCGGCACATCTGGCTATCGCGTAATTTGCGCAAAAAGCGCTACACTAGCGGCCATGTTTCGCTAATTTAATGGCTGAGAATATGGATATTAATAATAAGGCACGAATTCACTGGGCTTGCCGCCGTGGTATGCGCGAGCTGGATATCTCGATTATGCCGTTTTTCGAATATGAGTATGACTCGTTAAGCGACAACGATAAGCGGGTGTTTATTCAGTTGCTGGAGAATGACGATCCGGATCTGTTCAACTGGCTGATGAACCACGGTAAGCCTGCCGATCCTGAGCTGCAACGCATGGTGAAACTGATCCAGCAGAGAAATAAAGCCCGTGGTCCTGTGGCAATCTGATCTGCGGGTTTCCTGGCGGGCGCAGTGGCTGTCATTGTTACTGCACGGCGCGGTGATCCTGCTGCTGCTGCTGGCGCCCTGGCCGCCAGATTACACGCTGGTGTGGATTGTGCTGCTGACGCTGGTGGTGCTGGAGAGTGTGCGCAGTCAGCGCCGTATTCGCCGCCGTGAAGGGGCGATTGCCTTGCTGTCCGCGCGCCGTGTACGCTGGCGGCAGCAGGAGTGGTGTCTCAGCCGACGCCCTTTTCTGCTGAAACAGGCGATGCTGCTGGTACTGAAAAATCCGCAGGGGCAGCGTGAGTGGCTGTGGCTGGTACGCGACAGCATGGATGAAGCCGAATGGCGGCAATTGCGTCAGCTGTTGCTGACGCAGACGTCGCAGTAGCGTCTTGCCTGCAGAGCTAATGGCGGACATGATGGATTCATGCCCGCTGATGTGGTGTATTACAGCAGTTCCGCCGTTTCGGTCAGAATCTGCTCGCACCACTGGGCGATACGCTCGTCGCTCTCTTCGAACTGATTGACATCATCCAGCGCCAGGCCGACAAACTGTTTGCCATCGGCGGTCAGCGGTTTCGCGCTGGTGAATTCATAGCCCTCAAGCGGCCAGTAACCGACAAACTTCACGCCCATCGGTGTCAGCAGGTCGTGCAGCATACCCAGCGCATCGAGGAACCATTCGCCGTAACCATACTGGTCACCCATGCCATACAGCGCAACAATCTTGCCACGCAGCTGCAGCCCGGCGACATCATTCCAGATCGCTTCCCAGTCTTCCTGTAATTCACCAAAATCCCAGGTAGGAATGCCGAGGATCAGCAGATCATACTGCTCCATCAGTGCCGGAGAGTCGTCTTTCACGTTATGCAGCGTGACTAACTCTTCGCCAATAAAATCACGGATTTTCTCCGCCGCCATCTCGGTATAGCAGGTGCTGGAGCCGTAAAACAGGCCAATTTTCATACAAAGACAACTCTTTTTGATACCATTCGGCCGATTGTATCAGAATCGGCCATGGATCAGGCATAATGAGCAACAGTGCAGAACGATGGAAGGTGATGAGGCGGCCGTGCAGGATACTGATGTAATCGAGCTATTTCTGGATGCGTTATGGATTGAACGTAACCTGGCGCAGAACACGCTGGCGTCTTATCGCCTGGATTTGCAGGCGCTGGCGGGCTGGCTGCAGCACCACAATCGCACGCTGCTGACTGCCGACGCAGCCGATTTACAATCCTTTCTTGCCGAGCGGGTGGAGGGTGGCTACAAAGCCAGCAGCTCTGCGCGCCTGCTGAGTGCCATGCGCCGTCTGTTCCAGTATCTGTACCGTGAAAAGCAGCGTGAGGATGATCCCAGTGCGCTGCTCGCCGCTCCGAAACTGCCGCAGCGCCTGCCGAAAGATCTCAGCGAAGCGCAGGTGGATCGCCTGTTGCAATCCCCCAGTACCGAAGAACCCATTGAACTGCGTGATAAAGCGATGCTGGAACTGCTGTATGCCACCGGGCTGCGCGTTACCGAGCTGGTCAGCCTGACCCTGAGCGATATCAGTCTGCGCCAGGGCGTGGTGCGGGTGATCGGTAAAGGCAATAAAGAGCGTCTGGTACCGCTGGGAGAAGAAGCGGTGTACTGGATTGAGCAGTTTATCGAGTATGGCCGTCCGTGGCTGATGAACGGCCAGACGAACGACGTGCTGTTTCCCAGCAACCGTGCGCAGCAGATGACACGACAAACTTTTTGGCATCGGATTAAGTATTATGCGACGCTGGCGGGTATCGACAGTGAAAAGTTATCGCCGCATGTGTTGCGTCATGCCTTCGCCACGCATCTGCTGAACCACGGCGCGGATTTGCGTGTCGTACAGATGCTGTTGGGCCATAGTGATTTGTCGACCACCCAGATTTATACGCATGTCGCCACCGAGCGGCTGCGCCAGTTACACGAAAAACACCACCCGCGAGCCTGAGAGGCGGATGTGACGATAAGGATAAATATGAAGAAGCGTTTTGTGCTGCTGTCACTGTTGATGGCGTCCGTGTCGGGCATTGCCCACGCCGATGATGCTGCCATTGTTAATTCGCTGAAAAAGCTCGGATTAGAGCAGATTGATATTCAGCCTTCACCGCTGCCGGGCACCAAAACGGTGTTAACCGAAAGCGGCGTGCTGTATGTCACGGAAGATGGCAAACAGTTTATCCAGGGTCCACTGTATGACGTCAGCGGCGCGCGTCCGGTCAACGTCACCAACAAGCTGCTGGAGAAAAAGGTTGAAGCGCTGAGCAAAGAGATGATCGTGTACAAAGCGCCGAAAGAGCAGCATGTGGTGACGGTGTTTACCGATATCACCTGCGGTTACTGCCGTAAGCTGCATGAAGAGATGAGCGACTACAATGCGCTGGGCATCACCGTGCGCTACTTGGCGTTCCCGCGTGAGGGCGTCAACGGTCAGGTGGAAAAAGCGATGAAGTCTATCTGGTGCGCAGCCGATCGTAATAAAGCGTTTGATGCGGCGATGAAGGGTGACGCCGTATCGCCAATTGAGTGCAAAATCAACCTGGCGGAACACTACAAACTCGGCGTGCTGTATGGCATTCAGGGCACGCCAGCCATTCTGCTGGACAACGGCGGCATGGTGCCGGGTTACCAGAAACCACAAGAGCTGAAACAGCTGCTTGATAGCCAGAAAAGTGGTGGCTAACGTTCAGTGAATAATGTAACTCAACTCCGCCGTCGTGAGGCGGCGGGTATGGCGCAACTGCCTGCGGATCTGCATCCGCTGTTGCGCCGCCTGTATGCCCATCGCGGCGTGCAACAGGCCAGTGAACTGGATCGCGGTGCAAAAAATCTGCTGCCTTTTCATTCGTTAAGCGGTATTCAGCGTGCCGCAGAGATCCTGCACCAGGCGCTGGTCGCGCAGAAGCGCATCATGATCGTCGGTGATTTCGACGCCGATGGTGCTACCAGCACGGCGCTGACGGTGCTGGCGTTGCGCAGCATGGGCGGGCGTCATATCGAATATCTGGTGCCGAACCGTTTCGAAGATGGCTACGGTCTGAGCCCGGAAGTGGTGGAGCAGGCGGCGGCGCGCGGTGCAGAACTGATTGTGACCGTCGATAACGGTATTTCATCGCTGGCGGGCGTCAGCTGCGCGCACGAAAAGGGTATTCCGGTGGTGATTACCGACCACCACCTGCCTGGTGAAACGCTGCCTGACGCCGAAGCTATCGTCAATCCCAACCTTGCTGACTGTGAATTTCCCTCGCGCTCGCTGGCGGGTGTTGGCGTCGCCTTTTATCTGATGCTGGCGCTGCGCGCCCATCTGCGCGATCAGGGCTGGTTTGAGCAGGGCATCGCCGTTCCCAATCTGGCGGAACTGCTCGATCTGGTGGCGCTGGGCACTGTTGCCGATGTGGTGCCGCTGGATGCTAACAACCGCATTCTGGTGTGGCAGGGGCTGAGCCGTATTCGCGCGGCGAAGTGTCGTCCGGGAATTCGCGCACTGCTGGAAATTTCCGGCCGTGATGCGCGCCAGCTGGCGGCCAGCGACCTCGGTTTTGCCCTTGGTCCGCGGCTGAATGCTGCTGGCCGCCTCGATGATATGTCCGTGGGGGTGGCGCTGCTGCTGTGTGAGGATGTCGGCCAGGCGCGCATGCTGGCGCACGAGCTGGATGCACTGAACCAGACGCGCAAAGAGATTGAGCAGGGCATGCAGTCGGAAGCACTGGTGTTTTGCGACCAGCTGGAACGCAGCAGCGAAAACCTGCCGCTGGGTATCGCCATGTACCACCCCGAGTGGCATCAGGGCGTGGTGGGTATTCTGGCCTCGCGGCTGAAAGAGCGTTTTCACCGACCGGTGATTGCCTTTGCCCCTGCAGGCGATGGCACACTGAAAGGCTCAGGACGTTCGGTTTCTGGCCTGCATATGCGTGACGCGCTGGAGCGTATCGATTCACTGTATCCGGGATTGATCCTGAAATTTGGCGGCCATGCGATGGCGGCAGGCTTATCGCTGGAGGAAGATCGTTTTGATGAATTCCGTCAGCGTTTCGCCGATCTGGTGGGCGAGTGGCTGGATGCTGATGCGTTGCAGGGCGTTATCTGGTCCGACGGCGAGCTGGCGGCGCAGGAATTGACGCTGGCGACGGCGGAACTGCTGCGTGAAGCGGGGCCGTGGGGGCAGGCATTCCCGGAGCCGATCTTCGATGGCAAATTTAAACTGCTGCAGCAGCGGCTGGTGGGCGAGCGCCACCTGAAAGTGATGATTGAACCGCTGGGCGGCGGTCCGCTGCTGGATGGCATTGCCTTTAATATCGACACCACCCTGTGGCCCGACCCGAGCGTTAAACAGGTCGAGCTGGCCTATAAACTGGATGTGAACGAGTTTCGCGGCAACCGCAATGTGCAACTGATTATTGAACATCTCTGGCCGCAGTGAACTGCATGACAAGCCTTGCGACGTCTCATAAATTCAAAGCACGAAGCACGAAGCACGGTGCTCCTGACAGCAACTCATTAGCTTAAGGCTCAGGGAACACGGTCAGCGGAGGAAAGCGTCCCGCGCCATGGACGGCGCGGGCCGAGCGGCCATGGATGGCGAAAAGCGACTTTCTGGAGCTGACAGTGTTCCCTGAGCAGGCTCTGAACTTAACGCGCCCCTGCAAACACCGAACCCAAAGCGCCCCGGCAGACACTGAACCCAAAGTGATTCCCCGTTCACGACCGAAGCTGCTTATTGCTGCTACAAACTGCGCCATAATTCGGTTAAACTGCCCCGTTACATTACAGACATTCTCAAAGAAAGATTCCTAATCATGTTTGAAATTAATCCGGTCAAAAACCGTATTCAGGACCTCACTGAGCGCAGCGACGTTCTTAGGGGGTATCTTTGACTACGATGCCAAGAAAGAACGCTTAGAAGAAGTTAACGCGGAACTGGAACAGCCAGACGTCTGGAACGAACCTGAGCGCGCACAAGCGCTGGGTAAAGAGCGCTCCGCGTTAGAAGCGATTGTTGAAACCCTCGACCAGATGTCGCAGGGCCTGGAAGATGTTGAAGGCCTGCTGGAACTGGCGGTCGAAGCGGACGACGAAGACACCTTTAATGAAGCCGTCGCTGAACTCGACGTGCTGGATAAGAAACTGGCCGAACTGGAATTCCGCCGTATGTTCTCCGGCGAATACGACAGCGCCGACTGCTACATCGATATCCAGGCCGGTTCCGGCGGCACCGAAGCACAGGACTGGGCCAGCATGCTGGTGCGTATGTACCTGCGCTGGGCGGAAGCCAAAGGCTTCAAAACCGAAGTCATCGAAGAATCTGAAGGTGAAGTTGCGGGCACCAAATCCGCCACGCTGCGCATCAGCGGCGACTACGCTTTCGGCTGGTTACGTACTGAAACCGGCGTCCATCGCCTGGTACGTAAAAGCCCGTTCGATTCCGGCGGCCGTCGCCACACCTCATTCAGCTCGGCATTCGTGTACCCGGAAGTGGATGACGATATTGATATCGACATCAACCCGGCAGACCTGCGTATCGATGTCTACCGTGCCTCCGGCGCGGGTGGTCAGCACGTTAACCGTACCGAATCTGCGGTGCGTATTACCCACATCCCAACCGGGACGGTAACCCAGTGCCAGAACGACCGTTCACAGCATAAAAACAAAGATCAGGCGATGAAACAGATGAAGGCGAAACTGTACGAGCTTGAGATGCAAAAGAAAAATGCTGAGAAACAGGCGATGGAAGACAACAAGTCTGAAATTGGCTGGGGTAGCCAGATTCGTTCTTACGTTCTCGATGATTCACGTATCAAAGATCTGCGTACCGGCGTGGAAACACGTAATACCCAGGCGGTGCTGGATGGCGATCTGGATCGATTTATTGAAGCAAGTTTGAAAGCAGGTTTATAAGGAACCGACATGTCTGAACAACAACCGCAGGGCGCGGCTGAAGCCGCCGTTGAGCTTAACAACGAACTGAAAGTACGTCGCGAGAAGCTTAGCGCGCTGCGTGAAAACGGCGTGGCGTTTCCTAACGATTTCCGCCGTGACCGTATCTCAGATCAGCTGCACGCTGAATTTGACGGCAAAGAAAATGAAGAGCTGGAAGCGCTGAATATCGAAGTCAGCGTCGCAGGCCGTATGATGACGCGCCGCATTATGGGTAAAGCGTCATTCGTCACCCTGCAGGACGTGGGGGGCCGCATTCAGCTGTATGTGGCACGCGACGACCTGCCAGAAGGCGAGTACAACGAGCAGTTCAAAAAGTGGGATCTGGGCGATATCCTCGGCACACGCGGCAAACTGTTCAAAACCAAAACCGGTGAACTGTCGATCCACTGTACTGAACTGCGCCTGCTGACCAAAGCACTGCGCCCGCTGCCGGACAAATTCCACGGCCTGGCGGATCAGGAAACCCGTTACCGTCAGCGTTACCTTGACCTGATCGCTAACGACGAATCACGCAACACCTTTAAAGTGCGCTCGCAGATCATGGCCGGTATTCGCCAGTTCATGGTCGGCCGCGACTTTATGGAAGTGGAAACGCCAATGATGCAGGTGATCCCTGGCGGTGCGTCTGCACGTCCGTTTATCACCCATCACAATGCGCTGGACATCGATATGTACCTGCGTATTGCACCAGAGCTGTATCTGAAACGTCTGGTGGTTGGTGGTTTTGATCGCGTATTTGAGATCAACCGTAACTTCCGTAACGAAGGTATTTCCCCGCGCCACAACCCTGAGTTCACCATGATGGAACTCTATATGGCGTATGCGGATTACAAAGATCTGATCGAACTGACTGAAAGCCTGTTCCGCACCCTGGCGCAGGACGTGCTGGGCACCACCTTCGTGCCTTACGGTGAGCAGGAGTTTGACTTCGGCAAGCCGTTCGAAAAACTGACGATGAAAGAAGCGATCCTGAAATACCGTCCGGAAACCAATCTGGCGGATCTGGACGATTTCGCCAAAGCGTCTGCCATCGCCACTTCTCTCGGCATTAAAATCGAGAAGAGCTGGGGCCTGGGCCGTGTGGTAACTGAGATCTTCGAAGAAACCGCAGAAAGCCATCTGATCCAGCCGACCTTTATCACCGAATACCCGGCAGAAGTGTCACCACTGGCACGTCGTAACGATGTGAACCCGGAAATCACTGACCGCTTCGAGTTCTTTATCGGCGGCCGTGAAATCGGTAACGGCTTCTCCGAGCTGAATGATGCAGAAGACCAGGCTGAGCGTTTCGCCCAGCAGGTAAATGCGAAAGATGCCGGTGATGATGAAGCGATGTTCTATGACGAAGACTACGTCACCGCGCTGGAGCACGGCCTGCCGCCAACCGCGGGTCTGGGCATTGGTATAGACCGTATGGTGATGCTGTTTACCAACAGCCACACTATCCGTGACGTGATCCTGTTCCCGGCGCTGCGTCCTGGCAGCAAGTAATCTGCGCATGGCGTAATGAAAAACGGTCAGCATGATGCTGGCCGTTTTTTTTGTCTGTTTAATGGTCTTTTGTTGTGGTTCGGCTTAGTGTGGGGAACGGCTGAGTATTCAGGGAGGAAAAGGATGAATGACAATAATATTAACTTACGCACGCTGGTTAATGCTTTGGCAATGCGACATTCACCGCTTACAGAATTCGACACGGAGCGTGTCAGTATAGCCAGAACGGTGATGGCATTTTACGAGACAACGGCACATGGTACTGGAGCCCATCCTGTGAAGAATACACCCCGTCCTGAATTTATCCGCCACTGGCGTGAGCTGGAAGGTGAAGACAACTCACATTATGCGGACAGCGATGAGCTGATGGCAATTGGTGCGCCGCTGGGTTATCGCCTTGGTCTGACACGCATTGGCATTCACCATGAGCGGCTGTTGCCGGGGCGTCGTTTATCTTATCCGCATGCCGAGAGTGCGGAGGAAGAGTTTGTTTATGTACTGGAAGGTCAGCCCGATGCCTGGATTAATGGTGAGCTGATTCCCCTGCAACCCGGTGATGCCGTTGCTTTTCCTGCCGGTACCGGCATCTGCCACACCTTTATGAATAACAGCGAACAGGAAGTGCGCCTGCTGGTGATCGGTGAAACGCGCAAAGCGGAAAATCGCATTTATTACCCGAAAAACCCGGTCTATGAAGCAACACGCGAAGATCGCTGGCATGATGTGCCTGAACAGCAGTTTGGTCCCCACAATGGCTTGCCGGATGCGTTGCAGCAGGCAGATAACAAGGATAAATAATGAAAACACTGGGTCTGATTGGCGGGATGAGCTGGGAATCCACCGTTCCTTACTACCGGATGATCAACGAAGGTATCAAACAACAGCTGGGCGGCCTGCACTCGGCGAAACTGGTGCTGTACAGCGTCGATTTCCATGAGATTGAGCTGTGTCAGTCGCGCGGCGAATGGCAGAAGGCCGGACAGATGCTGGCGGACGCTGCACTGGCGCTGAAAGCGGCAGGCGCGCAGGGCATTGTACTGTGCACGAACACCATGCACAAAGTGGCAGATGCCATTGAGCAACAGTGCGATCTGCCGTTCCTGCATATCGCCGATGTTACGGCACAGGCGATTCAGCAGCGTGGCATGACGCGTGTTGCGCTGCTGGGCACGCGCTACACCATGGAGCAGGATTTTTATCGCGGCCGCCTGAGCAGCGTCTCAGGCATCGAAACTCTGGTGCCCGATGATGCCGCACGACAGAAAATTAACCAGATTATCTTTGATGAACTCTGCGTCGGGCAATTTACCGCCGCATCCCGCGAATATTATCAGCAGATTATCGCTGAACTGAAAGCGCAGGGGGCAGAAGGGGTGATCTTTGGCTGCACCGAAATCGGCCTGCTGTTAAGCGAGGAACAGAGTGTACTGCCGGTGTTTGATACTGCGGCAATCCATGCCAGCAGCGCGGTGGAATTTATGCTGGCGGACTGAGTCTGCCGCGCAGCGTGACGCCCGGGCCGCCGGGCGGTTAAGATTTGATGGCGTTCTCCAGCCAGTCTTTAAAGCGTGAATATGGCACATACAGTGCGACATCTTTGTACAGCGTTTTACCGGTCGTGTTGTCGTTGATCTCTTTGCTGTAACCCACGATCACGCCGCCGATACTGTCATCTGACGCGTTATATACCGCGCCACCAGACATACCCTGCACCACGCCAGCATCTGCTGCGACGACGACACAACTCAGTTTGTTCCAGCTATTCTCCAGCCCGGTATTAATCAGGTTGGTGCCGCTGGACGCCACTGGCATCGCGGAGATAAAGCTGTAACCATACAGATTGACGCGATCGCCAATGTTGCCATTACGAAAACGCGGCGGCAGGTTGCTTTCACTGTTGTCGTGATACACCACTGCTAAGTCGCATTCAGGATGCCAGGCCTTGACTTTATACATCGAAAATTTCGCCACATGGGCGGCGGTCAGGCTGTACTTTGCGGTCAGGGGAATCGTTGTCCCCAGGGTTCCCAGCCCCATAACGGTCGGAATGCCCGTGACGGTCATATCCACTCTTTTTTCAGCCTCACTGCTGTACTCATAATGTCCTACTGAGCAGCCGCTCAGGAATAACAGCACCAGGGGGATCGCCCGTCGCATTTTGTCTCCCGACCCTAATATCAGGCAAAGTCATGGTTTGCCAGGTCACTTCATGTACAAGTTATCGGCGGTGAAAAAGCTTTCTTTACGGTCACCCACGCAAAAAATTTGCGATATGGCACGGATAAGAGCGTAATCATATCAACCGCCATCTCAAGGCTTCTGCTCCTAAAACGACAAAACTGAGATCAATCTTAGTCTGGAATGTTAAGATTCAATAAAGTTTAGAACAGATATCAGAACAAAAATTTCATTAGCCTGCTATTCAGGACCACTGCAGGCTGAAGCGTCATCCTGACGATGCTGAGAGAGATTATTGCGTGTACGGCAAGAGTCCCTTGCTCCATGCGGGGTATAACAGTGAGATCGGCTGTGCTATTAATAGCAGTGTGACAGCGGTCAAATAACGACTTTGATCAATAATGGCGTCAAAACGTCAGTGTTTTCGGAATAATCCCCTACCTGCAGAAGTAAAAATTTTATTTTGGAGAATATGGTATGCCTGTTTCATTGCTGGCGTTGGCGCTCAGTGCGTTCGCTATCGGCACCACAGAGTTTGTGATTATGGGATTATTGCCCGAAGTGGCGAATGATCTGCAGGTCTCGATTCCTTCCGCTGGCAGGCTGATCAGCGGCTATGCGCTGGGGGTGGCGATTGGTGCGCCGATTATGGCGTTGCTGACCGCCAGACTGCCACGTAAGCGCACGCTGGTGCTGCTGATGTCGATCTTTATTGTCGGCAACATACTCTGTGCGCTGGCGTACAGCTATAACCTGCTGATGCTGGCGCGTGTGATCACCGCGCTGTGTCATGGCGCGTTCTTCGGCATTGGCGCGGTGGTGGCCGCCAGCCTGGTTGCGCCCGGCAAACAGGCATCCGCAGTGGCACTGATGTTTACCGGCCTGACGCTGGCGAACGTGCTGGGCGTGCCGCTGGGCACCTGGTTTGGTCAGTTGTTTGGCTGGCGTGCCACCTTCTGGGGCGTGTCAGTGATTGGCGTGCTGGCGTTTATCGGCCTGATTGTCAGCCTGCCGGTGAATAAAGATGAAAAACCGGTGCATCTGGCGAGCGAAATCAGTGCGCTGGCGAACGGCAAGCTGTGGCTGTCCCTGGCGATGACGGTCTTTTTCGCCGCGGCAATGTTTGCCCTGTTCAGCTATATTGCACCGCTGCTGCTGGATGTCACTGGCATCAGCGATCGCGGTGTCAGCTGGACGCTGTTCCTGATTGGTGGCGGTCTGACGGTGGGGAATATCATCGGCGGTAAACTGGCGGACTGGCGCGTTTCGTTCAGTCTGATCCTCAGCTTCACGCTGATTGCCATCACTTCGCTGCTGTTCAGCTGGACCAGCCACGGACTGCTGCTGGCGGAAATCACGCTGTTTATCTGGGCGATGGCGACCTTTGCTACTGTGCCAGGCCTGCAGATTAATGTGGTGCGCCACGGCAAAGATGCACCAAACCTGGTGTCGACGCTGAATATCTCGGCGTTTAACGTCGGCAACGCGCTGGGTGCCTGGGTCGGTGGGGCGGTGATCGACGGTGGTTATGGCCTGACGGCGGTGCCAGTGGCCGCTGCGGTACTGGCGGTGATTGGTCTGGTGATTTGCCTGATCACCTTCCGTGGTTCACGCGCGCAAACGCAGGCGGCCTGCGCTTAAGCCAGCAGAGCATCCAGGCGCTGACTGAACAGATCGATATGCTGTTGCAGATGCTGGCTGAACGCCTCTACCAGCGCCGACGCCGGGCGATGGCGTGGCCGGATTAAGCTGACGGTAAACGGTACATCGAGGCTGAAACGGCGGATAACCACACCGCTGTCTGCGTAATCCAGCGCCGTCAGCGGATTCACTACTGACACGCCTACCCCCGCCCGTACCATCGCACACACTGACGCGGCGCTATGGGTTTCCATCACCATGCGCCGCTGCACGCCGTGGGCGGCAAACAGCTGATCCAGTAACTGGCGATAGCTGTCGGTGCGCGACAGGCTGATATAGTTTTCCCCGGCGAAATCCTGCGGCCGCAGCTCGCGACGCTGAGCCAGCGGATGCCCCTGCGGCAACACGCAGACTTCATTGCGCGTCAGCAGCTCAATTCTGTCGGTGCCTGCCGGCGTCATGGTGGTTTCGGTGAGTCCGAGATCATAACGTTGTGCCGACAGCCATTCTTCCAGCAGCGGCGACTCCTGCGGAATGATATTCAGGCTGAGGTCAGGATAGCGCTGCAAAAAGGGCTGACACAGCAGCGGCAGCAGCGACTGGGAAAAGACCGGCAGGCAGGCGATGGACAGCTCGCCCTGGCGGAACTGGCGCAACCCCTCCGCGGCATCGATGATGCGATCGAGGCCATACCAGGAGCGCTGCACCTCTTCAAACAGGCGTAATCCCTGCACTGTGGGATGCAGACGTCCGCGCACGCGCTGGAACAGTTGCAGACCAGTCAGCTTTTCAAAACGTGCCAGTTCACGACTCACTGTCGGCTGAGAGGTATGCAGCATCGCCGCCGCTTCCGTCAGGTTGCCGCTGGTCATGACCGCGTGAAAAATCTCAATATGGCGCAGCGTGATAGTTGCCATGCTCTGCTCCTGTCAGTCATAGCCATATCATATTTGCATAGACTGCCATTAAACAGATATTTTTCAGCAAAGTCCGCCTGTGGCGTAATGAGGCCATAACATCAGGAGGATCACCATGCCACGCCCACTCAATAACACCGAAACCGCGCTGACCCGCGCGAACCTGCTGCCACTGGCGCGCCAGTATGACTGCCCGGTCTGGGTTTACGACGCTGCCATTATTCAGGCGCGTATCGCGCAACTGCAGCAATTTGATGTGGTGCGCTTTGCGCAGAAAGCCTGCTCGAATATTCATATTCTGCGTCTGATGCGTCAGGCTGGCGTGTATGTCGATTCCGTGTCGCTGGGTGAAATTGAGCGCGCGCTGGCGGCAGGTTATCAGCCGGGTGGCGATGAGATTGTGTTTACTGCCGATGTGCTGGATGCGCCGACCCTGGCAAGAGTGGCGGAACTGAACATCCCGGTCAACGCCGGTTCGGTCGATATGCTGCATCAGCTGGGTGCGGTGTCGCCTGGTCACCGTGTCTGGCTGCGTGTGAACCCGGGCTTTGGTCATGGTCACAGCCAGAAGACCAATACCGGTGGCGAAAACAGCAAACACGGTATCTGGCACAGTGATTTAGCGCTGGCGCTGGCGGCAATCCAGCAGTACGGCCTGCAACTGGTGGGTATCCATATGCATATCGGTTCCGGGGTGGATTACGGTCATCTGGAGCAGGTGTGCGATGCGATGGTGAACCAGGTGGTGAGTTTCGGCCAGGATCTGGAAGCGATCTCCGCCGGTGGTGGCCTGTCGATTCCGTATCACTTTGGTGAAGAAGCGATTGATACCGAACACTATTACGGTCTGTGGAATGGTGCGCGTGAGCGTATTGCCGCGCATCTCGGTCATGCGGTGAAGCTGGAACTGGAACCGGGTCGCTTCCTGGTGGCGGAGTCGGGCGTGCTGCTTTCTCAGGTTCGCGCGGTTAAAGCGATGGGCAGCCGCCACTTTGTGCTGGTGGATGCAGGGTTCAACGATCTGATGCGTCCGGCAATGTACGGCAGCTATCACCATATTTCCGCCATTGCTGGCGATGATCGTCCGCTGGACGAGCAGAACACGGTGGAGACGGTAGTGGCCGGACCGCTGTGTGAATCCGGTGATGTCTTTACCCAGCAGGAAGGCGGCAAGGTGGAAACCCGCGCATTACCGGCGGTGGTGGTCGGCGATTATCTGGTGTTCCATGATACCGGTGCTTATGGCGCGTCGATGTCATCCAACTACAACACCCGTCCATTGCTGCCGGAAGTGCTGCTGGAAAACGGTCAGGCGCGCGAAATTCGCCGTCGTCAGACTTACGCTGAGCTGCTGGCGCTGGAGATTTAAGCCGCTGCCAGCCACACAACACGGGTGCAGCATGCTGCGCCCGTCGTCTCTACCCTCTGGCTTCCAGGCCGCCAAACGCCTCTTTACGCAGCAGCACAATCTCTTCCGCCAGATCACGGCACAGCATGGCGTTCATCAGATGATCCTGCGCATGCACCATAATCAGCGTGACCGGCACTTTGCCAGTCCCTTCATCGGCGCCAATCAGCTGCGTCTGGATACGGTGTGCCCCTTTGGCTGCCTCGACAGAAGCCTGTAACGCCTGATCCGCCTGCTGCCATTCCCGTTTGCGGGCAAACTGAATCGCGCTCATCGCATGGGATCGCGCTTCGCCCGCATTGATCAGCAGCTCCATCATGATTTGTTCGAAATCCATATTCACCTCGATATTGGTATGCCAAATTATGTTAATTCATCCTACAGGAATACCAAAACAGCATTCCGGGATGTGAATCACAGAAAAATAAGTCGTAATAGTTGATTTTGGTATACCAGGTGAACGGAATATCACCAGTAAACAAATACCGGGATGCTGACCCTACTACTTTGAGGTATGACCCATGTCTCTACAGGATCGTCTGATTGACTCTCTGGGCAGTTTCGCCACTAAGTTCAATAGCTATCGCTATATCATGGCGATCAAGGCATCGTTTATTACCCTGATGCCAGTGATTATTGTCGGCGCGTTTTCGGTGCTGATCGCCAATATGGTGCTGGACCCGAAAAACGGCCTGGCGAGTTTTTCCTCGCTCGCCTTTCTGGCTGAACTGAAGCCCATTACCACCAGTATTAACTACGCCACGCTCAGTTTCCTGAATATTGGCGCGGTATTCCTGATCGGTATCGAACTGGGAAAAATTAACGGCATTAAGACGCTGTTTCCCGGATTGTTAGCGATTATCTGCTTTATTTCTGTTACGCCGACCACATTACAGATGATGGTGGACGGCCAGATGCATCTGGTGACCGATGTGCTGGCAAAACAGTTCTCTGATACCAAGAGCCTGTTCCTGGGCATGTTTATCGCCATTCTGTCGGTGGAGATTTACTGCCGGCTGGAGAACGTGAACGGCCTGAAAATCAAAATGCCGGATACCGTGCCACCGAATGTTTCCGCGTCATTCTCGGCACTGATCCCGTCGATTATCACCGTTTCCGCGATTGCCACTTTCGGCTTTATTTTCCATCGCGTTACCGGCATGTATCTCTACGATGCGGTGTACAAAGTGGTGCAGCAGCCGCTGGAATCGGTGGTGCAGAGCCTGTGGGGCATTCTGTTGCTGATGTTTGTCGCGCAACTGTTCTGGGTGATTGGTATTCACGGCAACCAGATGATTAAACCGATTCGCGAACCGCTGCTGCTGGGGGCGATTCTGGTCAATATGAACGCCTTCGAAAAAGGTCAGGAAGCGCCAAATATTATCACCATGCCATTCTGGGATGTGTATATGAGCATTGGCGGCTCTGGCCTGACGATCGGCCTGCTGACGGCGGTGATGATTGCCACCAAACGCAAAGAGATGCGCGAAATCGCCAAACTGTCGTTCGGCCCCGGTCTGTTCAATATCAACGAACCGGTGATCTTCGGTATGCCGGTGATGCTCAATCCGATCCTCGCTATCCCGTTTATTATCACCCCGCTGGTCACCGGTTCGATTGGCTACTTCGCGACCGTCACCGGCTTTGCCGGTAAAGCAGTGGTGATGGTGCCGTGGACCACGCCGCCGATCATTAACGCCTGGCTGTCGACCGCCGGTTCTATGGGCGCGGTATTCACCCAGATGGTGTGTATTGTGGTGTCGGTGCTGATCTACCTGCCGTTTGTGAAAATTGCGGCACGTCGTGCGCAGGCGGCTGAAGAGAAAGCCCTGCAACCGGAAACGGCGCAAAACTAACAGGAGTGACGATGAGTATTAAAATCCTCCGTATCCCGGACAATTTTATCCTTGGCGCAGCGGCTTCTGCCTGGCAAACCGAAGGCTGGAGCGGCAAAAAGCCGGGGCAGGATTCGTATCTGGATGCCTGGTATCAGAACGATCGTCACGTCTGGCATAACGGCTATGGCCCGGCAGGGGCCACCGACTTTATCAACCGCTACAAAGAGGATGTAGCGCTGATGAAAGCCGCCGGGCTGACCCACTATCGTACTTCGATTAACTGGTCACGCTTTCTCACCGACTATGAAAACGTCGTCGTTGATGAAGAGTATGCGCAGTATTACGACAACCTGATCGATGAAATGCAGCGTCAGGGCATTGAGCTGATGTTGTGCCTGGAGCATTACGAACTGCCCGCCGTGCTGCTGGAACAGTACGGCGGCTGGGGATCGAAAAAGGTGGTGGAACTGTATGTGCGCTATGCGGAGCAGGTGTTCGCCCGCTATGCGCACAAGGTGACGCGCTGGTTCACCTTTAATGAGCCGATTGTGGTACAGACCCGCGTCTATCTTGATGCGCTGCGCTGGCCGTATGAGCAGAACACCCATAAGTGGATGCAGTGGAATCACCATAAAAACCTGGCGACGGCGAAAGTGGTGAAACTGTTCCGTGACAAAGGTTACACCGGCACCGTCGGCACAATCCTGAATCCGGAAGTGACTTATCCGCGTTCCAGTGCGCCGCACGATGTGAAGGCGGCGCAGATGTACGATCTGTTTTATAACCGCGTGTTTCTCGATCCGGCGATTAAGGGAGAGTATCCCGCAGAACTGATCGCGCTGCTGCAACAGCATGAGGTTCAGTGGGACTACACGGCAGAGGAGCTGAAACTGATTGCGCAGTACCGCGTCGATGAAGTGGGGATTAACCTCTACTATCCGCACCGGGTGAAAGCGCCGTCACGCGCCTGGCATCCGGACACGCCATTCCATCCCGCTTACTACTATGATCATTTTGAGCTACCGGGACGGCGGATGAATAAATCGCGCGGCTGGGAGATTCAGCCGCAGATTATTTATGACATGGCGATGCGCATCAAAAATGAGTACGGCAATGTGCCGTGGTTTGTCGCTGAAAGTGGCATGGGTATTGAAAATGAAGCGCAGTTCAAAAATGCCGAAGGCGAAATCCAGGATGATTACCGCATCGCGTTTATTGCCGAGCATCTGTATCAGACACTGCGCGCGCGTGAGGATGGCGCCAACTGTCACGGCTATATGCTGTGGGCCTTTACCGACAATGTGTCGCCAATGAACGCCTTTAAAAACCGTTATGGCTTAATTGAAATTGATCTGGACAACCAGCGTCAGCGGCGGATGAAAAAGTCCGCCGGGTGGTATCGCCAGCTGCGTGACAGCCGTCAGCTGACGCTGACAATTGACGATGAATGGAAATAAGGAGTCTGTTGATGAAACGAATCATACTCGCCTGCGCTGCAGGGATGTCGACGTCGATGGTGGTGACGCGCATGGAAAAAGAGGCGGCGAACCGTGGCCTTGAGTTTAAAATTTACGCCATCCCGGAGCAGGAACTGCGTGATGAATTAAGCAATTACAGCAGCGATGTCATTGCGGTGCTGCTTGGGCCGCAGGTGCGTTTCAAACTGGATGAGAACCGTAAACTGACCGACAGCTATTCTATCCCGATTGCGGTCATTGATTCCGTCGCTTATGGCACGCTCAACGGCGCGAAAGTACTCGATCAGGCGCTGGCTTTGGTACACTAGCGGCGCATATCGTCGCAGCAGAGCCAGCACCCGTGTGCTGGCTCGCTTAATCAGGCCGTCAGGCGCGCCATCCGCTCGATGATATTATTAACATCGTCAATGGCTTAAAGGTGATTTCGTGGACAAGGGCGCAGCGCCGCAAGAGAAGAAACAGTATCAGGAAATTGGACACAATCTGCGCCAGCAGATTATCGACGGGCACTACCCTGTGGGTTCCCGTCTGCCGACGGAGCGCAATATTGCTGAAAGCTGGGGTGTCAGCCGTACCATTGTGCGCGAAGCGCTGCTGATGCTGGAGCTGGAAGGCACCGTGGATATTCGTCAGGGCTCTGGCGTGTATGTGGTGCGTATCCCGTCGGAAAGCAGTGATGAAGAGGAAGCCTTTTTCCGCAGCGATGTCGGCCCGTTTGAGATGCTGCAGGCGCGCCAGTTGCTGGAAAGTAATATCGCTGCATTTGCCGCGAAAATGGCCACCAAAGCGGATATCGAGAACCTGAAGCGAACCCTCGAACAGGAACAAAAAGCGATTGCCACCAACGATTACAGCCAGGAAAACGACCGGCTGTTTCACCTGCTGCTGGCCGGGGCCACGCAGAATCAGATGCTGCTCGATACCGTGACCAGCATCTGGCGTCACCACGATAACAGCCCGCTGTGGCAGCAACTGCGCAGCCAGATAGAGAGCCGCAGCTACCGGCTGAAGTGGCTGGGCGATCGTCAGACCATTCTTGCGGCGCTGCGCCGTCGCGATGTCATGGGGTCATGGCAGGCGATGTGGCAACATCTGGAAAACGTCAAAAATGCGCTGCTGGAACTTTCTGACGCCGATGCGCCAGATTTTGACGGCTATCTGTTTGAATCGGTGCCGATTTTCCAGGGGAAACAGGTCTGATGACGCTGCGCATTCTCTCACTGGCAGAGGCACCGCAACACCGTGACCAGGTGATCGACTGGCTGTGGCAGGCATTTGATGGCGATAACCATCGTGACTTCTTCGCCAGCACCATCGACAGCTGCCTGCGTGGTGACGACTTACCGATGACTTTTATTGCGCTGGACGGTGAACGGCTGGCGGGCACGGTGGGGGCGTGGCGCTGCGATCTGATTAGCCGCCAGGATCTGTTTCCGTGGCTGGCGTCGCTGTATGTGGCGCAGGAGTATCGTGGCCGCGGACTCAGCGAACAGCTGCAGCAGCATGTGATTGGCTGGTGTCAGGCGCGTCAGTTTCCCGACCTGTATCTGTTTGCTTCTTTCAGCGATTACTACGAACGTTTCGGCTGGCGCTACATAGGCGATGCGCTGGACTATCCGAACAAGCCCGTCCGCCTGTATCATATGGACATTCGAGCTAACGCGAGCAAAGCGTAAACGGTATGTCTGATAAAAATACTCCACCGGGGATCATTACGTCTCCGGTTTCCCACACCACTGTCGATGATATCTACGGGCTGGCGCTCGGCGTGATGTTTATTTCCGTCGGCCTCAATATGCTGCATTTTTCCGGTATGGTGACGGGCGGCGTGGCGGGCATTGCGCTGCTGCTGTCGTGGTTTGTCGAGATGCCGATTGGCTATCTGTTTATTCTGGTGAATATCCCGTTTATGGCCTTTTCGTGGTGGAAAATGGGCAGCGCATTCACCTTTAAAACCCTGCTGGTCAATATCGCCCTGATGGCTGCCTCGCTGCTGATCCCGCATCTGCTGACCATCAGCTATATCCATCCGCTGTTCTGCTCGCTGGTGGGCGGCACGGTGATTGGTATGGGCATCCTGTGCCTGGCGCGCCACAATGCCTCAGTGGGAGGCACCGGGGTGATTACGCTGTGGGGACAGAAAGTGTATGGCGTCAATGCGGGCAAAACGCAGATGGCGCTGGATGTGATTGTCTTCCTGGTGGCGCTGGTGAAAGTGCCTGGCGGCTTGCTGCTATGGTCGATTCTCAGTGCGGTGGCGATGAACGCGATGCTGCTGAAATGGCATAAGCCGGGGCGATATACCGGGGCGTGAGGATTGACGGAGTCACACGATAGATAGTTTCTGCTTTTATTTCGCGGTTCAGTCATAACGCTTGCTGACTGATACCGTGATTCGCGAATTCAGATAATAAGTGCAACGCTCGGACATGATTGTGGAGAGTGTAGGAGGAAGGGTTAACTACCGATAA